>JAFWYR010000006.1 GCA_017522615.1 Bacilli bacterium
AAAGAAAATAGGCATTTTAGTATTCACTGTTCTTGCCGGAACTTTAGCTATATTTGGCTTCTCATTTTTTGCTCAAGCTTTATCTTTTGATGCTTTAAAGCCAGCAGATTCAGGTAGAGGTAATGGTAAATGGGATGTAGCTTTTGTTGATATGACAGAAGAGGGTAGAACCGGAAACGCTGCTGAATTAAGCACTCCAACCTTTAACAATTTAAGAGCATCTTTTCACGTTACATTAAATTCACCTGGTGATGAAATAAAGTATAGTTTCACCATTGCTAATAGAGGAAACATAGATGCTAAATTAAATAGTATCAATATGATACCACCAAATAAAGATGATGACCCTTTCTTATATTATGTTGAAGGCATTAAAATAGGAGATGAATTAAATGTTGGTGAAAAGGCAAAAATGACAATTACCATTAGATATAATGATAATTATAAAGGCAGCCAAACAGCTAGAAAAGATGCTGAAGTAATATTATATTATTCACAAAAAGTAGATTAAATCTACTTTTTTAATGCTTTTTTAATTTCAAAATACTGGTGTAATGTAACAAAAATAATATTCGAGCTTATCGCAATAACAAGCCCCCACATTTTAATGCTCATAAGAGAAAATACTAGCAAACACACGCATCTTATAATAGTTCCCCATAAAGTACCTCTCATAGCTTCATGAGCTTTTCCCATCGCCTGCAGCGAAGCAGTTAAAGGTGACTGAATATAATGTATAAGGGCAATAGGGGCTAGTACTTTAAGATATAAAATACCTTTTGTAGTCCCATAGATAATTTTCATTGGAATATTTGGAATAATTAAAAAAACTAATGTAGCTGGAATGCCAACGAGTAAAGAAAAGATAATCGCCTGTTTAATTTTATTAAATACATAATTGTATTTATGATGAATATAGGCTTTACTAACGTTTGGAATTAAAGCTTCAGAAATACCTAAAGTTAAAAAAGAAGGCAGTAAGACAAGTGGTACTATATAACCGCTAATAATACCGTATTCATTAATGATATAACTACTTGAATATCCAACTCTAGATAAAGCAAAAGTCAAAATAATTGGCTCTAAAAAAAATCCAATAGAACCTATTATTCTACTTCCTGTTGTGGGAATTCCTATAGAAAATACATCTTTAATATTTATAAGGTTAGGTTTCAAATCTTTTTTCTTAATTTTAAAGTTTTTAGGCAAAAAGAAAAATAAAATTAATATAGATGTTAATTCACTAACTAGATTTACTAAAACTACATAGGCGACTGCAAACTCTAATCCTTTATTCAAAAAGTAAGGTAGACCAGCAATTAAAATGATTAACCTAATTAAATCCTCAGTTATATTTGATAGTACATGGGGAATCATTTTTTGTTTGCCAAAAAAATAACCTCTTAAAATACTGGAAATACTAATAAATGGCAAAACAAAACCGATAGAAATAAGACCATAATAAGCTCTTTTATCACCTAGTAAATCGCACAAAAAAGGAGATGAGATAAATAGAATTATAATAATAACTATATTTATAATAAGAGATATAGGAATAACTGAAAAAACTAAATTTTTATTATTCTTAGTTTCTTCAGATACTAATTTACTTATCGCAACTGGAAAACCTAATTGTGATATTGCCATAAGTAGGGTAAATGTCGGCATAATAAGCATATATAATCCAGTTCCTTCAGTACCTAGCAGCCTAGCAAGTACAATCTTAATAAACATACTAATAACTTTTGTAATTAAACTTCCAACAGAAAGAATCAAAACAGATTTAACAAATTTATTTTTCATACCTAATTCTATGAAAAAATTATAATAACTAGTATAATTTATAATGACAAATTATGTTAAGTTAAAAGTATTTTTCTTTTCCTTTAAAATTAATAATGATATAATTAAAATAACGGAGTGATAAATAATGGCTAAAAGAAAAAAGAGAAAACAGACAAAAAAAGACACGTCATATGGTGTTGAATTAAAAGGAATATTACTACTGTTAGTGGCCATAATCGGCTGTTGTCCATTTGGCATAACAGCGGATATATTTAAAGGTTTTGCCGGTTTTATTGCTGGGGCATGGTATATAGTTCCTTTAGTTGGCATAGGCATCACCGGAATGTACATGATTGTTAAAAGAGAAATGCCAGACTTTATAACATCAAGATTAATAGGATTATACCTTTTTATGCTTGGAATATTAATATTATCTCACAATCAGTATATAACAGAACTTGGAGACAAAGGTGTTGAAGCAGGTCAGATATTTACCGAAACAATCAATAATTTAATGGGTTTTGTAAAACATACCGAATCTATTCAAGGTGGCGGAATGATAGGGGCAATTTTCTCGGTTATAGGCTACAAAATGTTAACTATCGAAGGAACAAACGTCGTATGTGTTGCCCTAATGATATGCGGAGTTGTTATGTTTACTGGAGTATCTATTTATGACATGATTCAAAAAGCCAAAGAAAAACTAGGACAAATAAAAGATAATAAAAAAGAATTAAAAGTAAGAGAGGCTGCCCGTGAAGCCGAAGAAGAATATGAAAATGAAGAAAACAAAAAGGTTGTTATTTCTTCTATAGATGAGTTATCTGAAATGGATATGAAAGAAATAGAAGATCAAGAAGATCAAGAACATCGCACACACATGGATACTAAAGAGTATCGTAAACCACCGATGAATTTATTAAAAGCTCCAAAAGTAGATAAAAATGCGATTAAAGCCAATCAAGAATCTATAAAAGAAAATGTCAGCGCGATTGAAAAAGTATGTAAAGATTTTGGGGTAGAAGTTAAAGTAGTTGCTGCCAATATTGGACCATCTGTAACTCAATATGAATTAGAAATAAAATCTGGAACTAGACTATCAAAAATAACCGCATTAAATAAAGAAATAGCTCTAGATTTAGGAGCTAAAGATGTCAGAATTCAAGCTCCAATACCTGGCAAAAAAACAGTTGGTATTGAACTGCCTAACAAAACTACAACTCCAGTTGCCGTAAGAGAAATACTAAGTGCCTTTAAAAATAAAGAAAATAGTAAATTACTTGTCGCTTTAGGTAAATCGATAATGGGCGAACCAGTTTGCTGTGAAATAGATAAAACACCTCACTTATTAGTAGCTGGATCTACAGGTTCTGGTAAATCAGTTTGTATTAATAGTATGATTTCATCTATCTTAATGAGAACTAAACCAGATGAAGTAAAATTAGTACTTGTAGACCCTAAAAAAGTTGAATTATCTATGTATAACGGAGTACCGCATTTATTAACTCCAGTTGTAACTGACCCTAAAAAAGCCAATATTGTTTTACAAAAAATAGTTAAAATGATGGAAGATAGATATGACTTATTTGAAAACAGTAAAACCAAAAACATCGCTGGATATAATGCTTATATAGAAAAGAAAAACGAAGATTTACCTGACGATGAAAAAATAGATAAACTACCATATATCGTCGTAATTATCGACGAGCTTGCCGATTTAATGTTAGTTGCTGCTAAAGAAGTAGAGGACTCTATCATGAGAATTACTCAAATGGCAAGAGCTGCCGGAATCCACTTAATAGTTGCCACTCAAAGGCCATCGACTGATGTCATAACCGGTGTCGTAAAAGCTAATATTCCATCTAGAATATCATTTGCCGTATCAAGTAGCATCGACTCAAGAACAATATTAGATATGTCTGGAGCTGAAAAATTACTTGGTAAAGGTGATATGTTATTCTTACCACAGGGAGAAAATGTTCCAATAAGAGTTCAGGGAACATTCATAAGTGACGATGAAATAAAAGCCATAGTTGACTATACAATTTCTCAGCAAAAAGCTATGTACGATAATTCATTTACTCTATCAGAAGAAGACAAAGGAGCAACCACTATGGTTGATAATGATGATGATTATGAAGAGCCACTTTATAACGAAATCAGAGAATTTGTCATAACTCAAGGTAAGGCAAGTGCCTCACTTCTTCAACGAAGATTTAGATTAGGATATAATAGAGCTGCAAGATGTATTGATTTACTAGAAGAAAGAGGAATAGTTGGACCACCTAATGGTTCTAAACCTAGAGAAGTACTAGTTAAATTAGAAAAGAAAGAAGAAGAATAATCTTCTTTTAAAATTATAAAAATTTAGCTTTTTAATTAAAATATTTAAAATATAAAACTACTTTTGTCGAAACTATATCAATAATAAAAAAATAATAATAAAATGATAATCGGTGATGATATGTTAGATATAGATATAGATTCGAAATGTGGTATCTTATTTGTAAGATTATTTGGAACATTAAACAAAGAAACATCAAAAAAATTAAATAAAGAAGTAACTAAACTATTAGATGATGTAGGTATAAACAACATTGTTATCAATATTCAAAACTTATTGAGTATCGATATGTACGGTATGAAATCATTAAAAAGGTGTTATAAAATATGTAAAAACAGTTTATTGTGCGTAAATCCAAATCAAATCTCTAAAATCGAAGATTTAAAATATGTAACCGATGAATTAAGTGCAGTAAGATTAAACACATAAGGAGACTGATATGGAATCTATCGAAGAACTTATAATAAAAAATAAAAACTTAATATATGATATTGTAAGTAATTATCCAAGTTACAAAAGTAAAGAAGATTTATTTCAAGCTGGATGTATGGGTATGATAGAGGCATATAATAATTTTGATGAAAGTAAAGGATGTAAATTTACAACTTATGCTTATCCATACATATTTGGTGAAATAAATAAATTTGTAAAAGAAGACCATAATATTAAACTAAGTAGAGAAATGTCGAGATTAAAAAGTCAAATAGAAAAAGCGAGAATTTATCTAACTCAAAACTTAATGGAAGAACCCAGCATTAAACAGCTAAGTGATTTTATGAAAATAGATGAAGAGTTAATAAGTCAAATATTAAACTATGGTGATACATATAGTATAGATCAAACTGTAGGCGAAGATTTATCACTTCATGAAATAATACCAGATAGAAATATAGATTATAATGTACTTTTAGCCTTAAAAGAAGAAATAGAAAAATTAGAAGAGCCAGAAAGAACTATAATGTATAAAAGGTATTATGAAGATCTAACACAGACAGAAATTGCAAGTATTATAGGTTTATCACAAGTTGACATTTCTAGAAGAGAAAAAAAGGTTTTAACTAAAATAAGAAATAAACTTTGATTGACAACTACCTACTATTAATTTATAATTATATTAGGTGATGATATGAAAAAAGGATTTACACTAATGGAATTACTTGCTGTTTTTATTGTTATTGGAATTATAGTTACAATTACAATGCCTACAATCGCAAATGTTATAAGAGATTCAAAAGAAAAAACATATAAAGAACAAATAAGCCTTATAGAAGATGCAGCAAAAAACTATATGATTGCTCATTCTGCAAACCTTCCGAAAGCTGGAGGAAGTTATGCAGTAGCTGTAAGTACACTAAAAGATGAAGGACTTATATCTAACAAAGATATCAAAAATCCAATTTACAGTAGTAATGGTACTAGAGACGAAGAAAAACATCAAACGTTCTCTGGAGCTGTATGCGTTACATATTCAAATAATAAATATAAGTATACTTATAAACAAAGTGGCTCATGTTAAGTCACTTTTTTTGTATAAAATAATAAATATTTCAAATACTAACATCTAGGAGGAACAAAATGAAAGATAATTATCAAAAAATAATAGATACTTATACCCCTAAAGAAGATATTTTAAATAATTCAATAATTGCCTTTATAACAGGTGGTCTTATGGGAATAATAGGAGAGGCCTTAATCGAATTTTACACCTTTATAATGCATATTCCATCTAAAGAAGCTACCGTATGTATGCTTATAACTTTGATTTTTTTAGGATGTATATTAACTTGTTTAGGTTTTTTCGACAAATGGGTAAATTTTTGCAAATGCGGACTAATAATACCGATAACTGGATTTGCACATGCAACCCAAAGTGCAGCTTTAGAATATAGAAAAGAAGGATTAGTAACCGGTATTGGAACAAACATGTTAAAACTATCTGGAGCTGTCATAATATATGGAATAATAGGAAGCTTTATATTCAGTTTAATTAGAATGTTGGTGGGGTTAGTATGACCATTTATTTTAAAAATGTATTTATAAATGAAACATCAACTATTACCGGACCTTATGAAAAAAACGGACCACTAAGTCAATACTTTGATAAGTCATATAATGATCTTTATTTTAATCAAGAAACTTGGGAACAAGCTGAGGAAAAAATAATAAATGAAAGTATAGATATGTTAAAAGAAAAATCAAAAATAAAAGATATAGATATATTACTTGGAGGAGATCTATTAAATCAAATAGTGGCATCTAATTATGCAGCTTCTAAAATAAAATCACCTTTTATAGGAATCTATTCTGCATGTTCGACAAGTACATTAGGTTTAATATTAGCCAGTACTTTAGTTGATAATAATATTGTAAAAAATGCTGTTACATTTACATCATCACATAATAACGGAGCAGAAAAACAATATAGATATCCAGTAGAATATGGTGGTCCAAAACCTAAGACAACTACATTTACCTCAACTGGAGCCGCATGCGCACTTCTTTCAAAATTAAAAAAAGGTATCAAATTAGAAAGTGGTACTATTGGTAGAGTAGTAGACTCTAAAACCACAAATATATTTCATATGGGAGCTGTCATGGCTAAAGCAGCCGCAAGTACTATTAATAGACACTTAAAGGATACTAATAGAACAATTGATTATTATGATTTAGTTCTAACAGGAGATTTAGGAATATACGGTAAAGAAATATTAAAAGATTATTTAAAACTAAAATATGACATTATTTTAAAAAACTATAACGATACTGGAACAATGTTATATGATTTAAAAAAGCAGCCAGTATATGCTGGAGCTAGTGGACCTGTTTGTGCTCCGCTTGTAACTTATGGATACATATTTGATGAAATGAAAAAGTGCAAATTAAATAAAGTTTTATTAGTCGCAACAGGCGCTTTAATGAATCCCACGATGACAAATCAAAAGTTAACCATTCCAGCCATCGCTCATGCAGTTAGTTTGGAGGTAATAAAATGATATATATAAATGCTTTTATATTCTGTGGTATAGTGTGTTTGATAGGACAGTTAATTTTAGATAATACGAACCTTACTCCAGGACATATAACTGTATTATTTGTTTTTATAGGAACATTTTTGGATGTCTTTAATATATATGACAAAATAGTATTATGGGCAGGTGGCGGAGCTTTAGTACCAATTACTAGCTTTGGTCATATGTTAACTCATGGAGCCATCCAAGGATATAACGAAGGAGGAATACTTGGATTATTTACCGGGACCTTAAATTTGACATCAGCAGGTATTTCAGCTGCTATAATATTTTCATTCTTTTTATCCCTTATATTTGAACCGAAAGATTAAATTTGACAAAACACCTAATTTCAATATAATAACTGAAAAAAGAGGTGGCGAAATGATCTACGACTATTATAATCCAAGTGCTTACAACAATTATTTTTATAAATTCTTTAATAGAACGGAAAAGTACTGCAAACCAAATAAATATTTAGATATGTATTTAAGTTTTCTAGAACTATCGGATGAAGAAAAAGAAAAATACTTTGAAGACTTTGATATAGACGAGGATGCATATTTATTTTATATTATAAGAAGATATGCCCAAACAAGAAAAAGAAAAAGAAAAGAGTTTTCTACTCATCCTTATATAAATTCAATAAAGATAGATAAAGACCAAAACCATATAAGTACATTACTAGGGGACGCTAATTTTAAATTTTGGATAAAAGGAACATCTGACATTTTATCGAATGTCATGAAAAATATAGGATGTAATCCTATTAACAAAACTACCCAAATATTTATGGATGAATATTTAGGAAATTATAATGGGAAATGCCACGAAGCTTCAATACAATTCTGCGGAAAGAACAAAGTAGTTACAGCTTTTATGCATGAGCCACTTTATAAACTTAGATACTTACATAGTTTTGTCGAAGGAGAAGAGAAAATATTAGAAACTACAGCTAATTTAGTAATGGATAAAGAAGAATACTATAGATTAACTAAACCTGAAGTTATAAGTGAATTATCTAAAGATGATATAGATGAGTATTATAATCATTTAATGAAAAAATATCCTAGATTAGAAAATATGTCCACAAAACAATTTTTAACAGAATTTGAAGAAATAAAGAAAAATCCTAAAACGATAAAATTAAAACCATATATAAACATGTAAAAAAGCGATATTTAATTATCGCTTTATTTATTATGGATATCAATTTGTTTATAAGGAATTTCAATTCCGTTTTTCTCTAAAACTTCAACTATTTTACATATACTATCACGTCTTGTCTGTGGTTTAGTTTCTTGTTCACATTGAATTCTAATTAAATAATTAATACTAGAATCATCTAGTTTATTAATTCCTCTATATTCACAAGACCTAACTTTAGAATTAGTTTTAATATTATCTATTGCTATTCTAATTATTTCTTCCGCTTTTTCTTTAGAAAGCTCATAAGATAGAGGAACTTCGATATCGAGCTGTGTAGATACCACTTCAACTTTTTCGATGTTTCTGTTGGCTATTGATATAACATTTTGATTTATAATACTTCTAACTTTAGTTGTTTTAAGCCCAATAACTAAAACCTTAGCTTCAATATCACCATATTTAATAACATCACCTACAGAGAAATAATCATCTGATAAAATACTAAACCCTCGGATTATATCTTTTAGAGCATCTTGAATAGCTAACCCGATAACGACAGAAACGAGTCCAATTCCCGCCAGCATGCCACTGACGTCTACGTCGTTAATCTGTAAGACAATAAGCAAAGTTATAATTAAAAATACATATCTAAGAGTATTACTAATCATTTTAATGTAAGTTTCACTTTTATTACTAATCATAAATTTAAGAGAATCCTTTTTCTTACTGTTTAAAATTCTATTGATTACAGAATAGATTACAAAACCAGCTATAACTGCAACAACCGAACTTACAATTTTATTACTTATTAAAACGTTTAAAAATTCATTTAAATTCATATAAGCACCTCTTAAATAATAATATCATTTTTAATAAAATCAATCAAGGACAATAAATAAAAGTAAATAACGATTGACAAACAATTGTTTGTGGTATAAAATTGTATTTGACAATCATGATATAATAAATAAGACAAAAAGGAGTAGATATTTATGGATGAAATAATCATTAAAGGTGCGAGAGAAAATAATTTAAAAAATATAGATATAACACTACCAAAAGATAAATTAATCGTTATGACAGGTGTATCAGGATCAGGTAAAAGTAGCTTAGCATTTGATACTATATATGCTGAAGGACAGAGAAGATATGTCGAAAGTTTAAGTGCTTATGCAAGACAGTTTTTAGGTGGCTCTGAAAAACCAGATGTCGATAGTATTGAAGGATTAAGTCCATCTATAAGTATCGATCAAAAAACAACTAACAAAAATCCTAGAAGTACCGTGGGAACAGTAACTGAAATATATGATTATCTTAGATTATTATATGCGAGAATCGGTATTCCATATTGTCCAAACCATAATATTCCTATATCATCTCAATCTATAGAAGAAATGGTTAATGATGTATTAGAATTAGAAGAAAAAACAAAAATAAGAGTTTTATCTCCAGCCGTAGCTGAAGCCAAAGGAACTCACAAAGACTTATTAGAAAGCTTGAGAAAAGATGGATATATTAGAGCTGTAATAGATGGTAAAGAATATGATTTATCAGAAGATATAGAACTTGAAAAAAATAAAAAGCATACAATCGAAGTAGTAATCGATAGATTAATAATCAAGCCAGATATCAGAAGTAGATTATATGAAAGTATGGAAACAGCTGTTAAATTAGGCAAAGGAAAGGTTATAATTGATGTAATTAATGGTGAAAGAATGTTATTATCTGAAACATACGCATGTCCTCACTGTAACTTCTCACTACCATCATTAGAACCTAGAATGTTTTCATTCAACGCTCCATGGGGGGCATGTTCAGAATGTAAAGGCCTTGGAATAAAATACAAAATAGATGAAGACTTAATAATACCAGATAAAAGTAAAAGTTTAAAAGATGGAGCAATCGTTGTCGTAAGTGATGACAATAATATTACGAATACTAATTTAGAAACCGCCTGTAAACACCACAATATCGACATGGATAAACCTGTAAGTAAATTGACTAGAAAAGAATTAGATATCATTTTTTATGGATCAAAGGACTTACTAACATTTAACTATGTTGCCAAAAACGGAAACAAAAGAACTACCACAGGATATTATGAGGGAATTATTACTAACTTAGAAAGACGTTATATGGAAACCAAAAGTACCTGGATTAGACAGTGGATTGAAAACTACATGACCGAACTTACTTGTCCAAAGTGTCATGGAGCAAGATTAGATGATAGTATATTATCCGTTAAAATAGGGAAGAAAAACATATTTGAAGTAACTGAATTATCTATAGGTAAATTATTTGAATTTTTAAGTAAATTAAAATTAAACAAAGAACAAAAAGAAATATCTAACCTAATTATAAAAGAGATTAATTCCAGATTAAAATTCTTAATAAATGTTGGACTTGAATATTTAACTTTATCTAGAGAAGCAAAAACTCTATCGGGCGGAGAAGCTCAAAGAATAAGATTAGCAACTCAAATAGGATCTAGGTTAACAGGAGTATTATATGTATTAGATGAACCATCCATTGGTCTGCATCAAAGAGATAACAATAGATTAATAAAATCACTATTAGAAATGAGAGACTTAGGAAATACACTAATTGTCGTCGAACACGATACCGACACCATGTTAGCGGCTGATTATCTAGTAGATATTGGACCAAAGGCTGGAGTTCATGGCGGAGAGATAGTAGCAGAAGGAACCCCAAAAGAAGTTATGAATAATAAAAATAGCCTAACAGGAAAATACTTAACGGGAGAACTTAAAATAAAAGTCCCTGAAAAAAGAAGAAAAGGTAATAAAAAATATCTCGAAATATTAGGAGCTGAAGAGAATAACTTAAAAAAATTAAAAGTTAAATTTCCACTTGGAAAATTCATATGTGTAACCGGTGTATCAGGCTCTGGAAAATCTACTCTAGTAAACGAAATACTTTATAGAGCAGTATCTAATAATCTATATAAATCTAAAGCTAAACCTGGAAAATTTAAAAAGATAAAAGGATTAGAGAATATCGACAAAGTAATAGATATATCCCAAGCTCCTATCGGAAGAACACCTAGAAGTAATCCAGCAACATACACTGGAGTATTTGACGATATAAGAGATGTATTTACCGAAACCAAAGAAGCTAAAATGCGCGGGTATGATAAAGGTAGATTTTCATTTAATGTCAAAGGTGGAAGATGTGAAGCTTGCTGGGGAGACGGAGTTAAAAAAATTGAAATGCATTTCTTGCCAGATGTATATGTTCCTTGTGAAGTGTGTCATGGAACCAGATATAATTCTGAAACCCTTCAAATTAAATATAAAGGAAAAAATATATCAGAAGTATTAGATATGACGGTTGAAGAAGCTTTAGAATTCTTTGAAAATCATCCTAAAATTAAAAACAAATTACAAATGCTTATGGATGTAGGACTATCATATATTAAATTAGGTCAGCCCGCACCTACATTATCAGGTGGAGAAGCTGCTAGAATAAAACTAGCAAAAGAACTTCAGAAAAAACCAACAGGCAAATCACTATTCATACTTGATGAACCAACTACTGGTCTTCATACTGATGATATTAAAAAATTACTCGTAATATTAGATAGAATTGTCGATAATGGAGATACTGTAATAGTTATCGAACACAACTTAGACGTTATTAAAGTAGCAGATCATATAATTGATTTAGGGCCGGAAGGTGGAGACGAAGGTGGTAATATAGTTATCACAGGTACTCCAGAAGAAGTAGTCGATTGCCAAGAAAGTTATACAGGAAAGTATTTAAAGCCATATTTAAATTAGACTTTTATATAAAAATTATATTTGCAATCAAAAAAATACAAAATATGTAATAAATCGTTTTTATTGCATATAATAAAAAAGCTGGTGATCCCCACCAAAAAGAGGAACTTAAAAAAGAAACTAGAGAACTCACTCTAGTTTTATTTTTTCTTTATAGGATAGTAATGCTTATTCCATAAGATGTTGAAGAACAAATGTACATATGCTATATTTTGGCTAGGGGGTAAAAATGAAACGCAAACTTACATTGGTAAAACTAGATTATAAATATTGTGATTATCTTAGAAAGTATGATAAAAAAGTTCCATATAATTATGGAGCAAAAGAATTAAGGCCATTTATTGGGGTATTATTTAAAATAAAGAGTTTTATGTACTTCGCACCATTATCAAGTCCAAAACCAAAGCATACAAAATTAAAAAACAAATTAGATTTACTTAAAATTGATGATGGAAAATTAGGTATAATAAACTTTTAAAAGAACAATTATATTGGCTAAATCGTCACAGTGAAAAAATATATTCAAAATCGTATAAACTATATACAAAGTATTTAGATAAAACTATACCTCAAAGTATGATAGATAGATGCTGTAATTTTAAGCTATTGGAAAAGAAATGCGAAGAATATAACACTTCACTATAATAATCTTAATAAAACACCTAAAATATTCTAGTTTGGAAATATTAATTTATATTTTATAAATAATATGATAAAATTAAATAGTAGGTGAGAGTATGAAAAGAAGTATAATAGTATTTGCTATAGTATTAATTAGTTTCATAACATTTAATGTAAAAGCTTTAGAATTAGATATCAATTCAAAAAATGCTATTCTTTATAATTTAGATAATAATGAAATATTATATGAGAAAGATGACGAAACTAAAATTCAAATAGCCTCATTAACTAAAATAATGACAGCTTTAGTTACATTAGATAAAGTAGATGATTTAGACAAACAAATAATCATCACATCAGAGGATCTAAAAGGATTATCAGAAGCTAATTTAGTAACAGCCGGATTTACAGTAGGTGAAGTTGTAACATATAGAGATTTGCTATATGGTTTATTACTTCCATCCGGAGCTGATGCTGCCAATGCCTTAGCTAGAAGTGTAGCTGGAAGCAATGAAGAATTTGTAAATTTAATGAATGAAAAAGCAAAAGAATTAAAATTAAAAAACACTAACTTTTCAAATCCAATAGGTTTAGATGATGAAAACAATTATTCTACTGCTAAAGAGTTGTCAATAATATTTAATAAAGCTATAAAAAACGAAACATTTAAAACTATTATTACGAGTAAAGAATATCAAACTTCCGATGGTAAACTAACATTAAAAAGCACCATTCAAAAAAACGCTAGTAGATATGGAATAGAAGTACCATACATATTAGGAGGAAAAACAGGAACGACTGATGGAGCTGGATTATGTCTAGCTACTATAGCCACTTCTAATGATGTTAATTATCTATTAGTAACCACCGGAGCCACATACGACAAAATAAGACCTCATAATATTGATGATGCCAAAATAATATATGATTATTTTATCCAAAATTATGGTAATCATAAAATAGTTGATAAAGAAAAGTCATATAAATCTTTAAAGACAAAATATTTAGAACAAGATGAAATAAAATTATATCCTAATGAAGATATAATAAAATATGTCCCAAACGAATATAATGAAAAAGATATTAAATACAAATATGATGGAGTAGAGGAAGTAAATATCTTTACCAAAAAGAAATTAGGAAAACTAAAAATTTATTATAAAGATGAACTTTTAAAAGAAGAAGATGTATTATTAAAAATTAAATGTCATTTTAGTCTATCAAAATTCATAAAAGAAAATATATTATACATATCACTAGGATTTATCGCAATTATTTTAATTATCATATTCGTTACCAAAAAAAGAAAAAAGTCCTTAAGATAGTAAAAAAATACTAGCCATTATAGGCTAGTATTTTATTTATATAACTCATTTTTCATAAGTTCTAAGTTTTCTTTCATGATGCTAAAGTAGTCTTTCTTTTCGCTAATCTCAATTTCTGAAAGATTTTCTAGTGTATGCCATTTCTGTACTTGAACCCCATAGTTCGCCATCAAATTTTTAATAATAGAATTTTCTTCTTCGTTATTTTTTACAAAAATATATTTTACAGTACCTGCTCTTATCAATTTAATAACCTCATTTGTAGTAATTTGAATATCAGTATCACTTTCATCTAAAACATAAACTGTTAAACCATACTTTTCTAAAAACTTAAACATTTTATTTGAAGTTACTAACACATTCGTACTACCTTTAGAAACTATATCTTTTATTTCTGCATCTAAATTTGAGGCTTCAATCTTTAATTTGTTATAATTCTCTTCAATTTTACTATTTAAATAATAACTATCTATATATTCGTTTAAACCAGCTTTAATATTTTGAGCCATCATAAGGAAATTAGAAGGATCTAACCAGAGTTCACTCATATCATTAGTAAATTCCATGTATAAAGTAGTATCGATAATTTTTAGTTCCTTATTATTTTTCCTCATTTTATTTAAATAATCTTTTTCTTTACTAAGCCCATTAAAAATATATAAGTCAGCTTCACTAAAGTCTTTGATTTGTTTATCGGTAAGTGAATAATCATCTATATTAGCTCCATTAGGATATATACTTTGTATTTTAGAAAATTTTCCATAAATTCTTTTAGTGATATATTGTATAGGATAGTTAGTAGTATCTATTGTTATTCCTTCCATACTATCTCGTTTAATACATCCTGTCATCATAAATACTAAAGCAAGCATAATAATCAAACTAATCTTTCTTTTCATTCTTTTCCTCCTTAATAACCGGATCATAACCATATGTTCCAAATGGATTACACCTGATAATTCTTTTAACAGACATAATACTTCCTTTTAATGAACCATACTCAGTGATAGCTTCTATCGCATAATTGGAGCAAGTCGGAATATGTCTGCAACTATCGTGCCAAGGTCCCGGTATTTTTTGATATAATTTAATAATTCCAATTAACACTTTTTTCATATAACATCTAACTTTATTATACTATAAAAAACTTTAAAAAGTAAAATAAAATAAATAACTAAAAAATATAATTAAATTTTTTTACAGATGTATACAATATTTATAGATAATAAAAACCTTTTACATAAACCACCATAAGTGATATAATCATATAGGAAGAGGGCGATATTAGATGGAATTATTTGATAAATTAAATATAAAGCCGAATGATGCAAATCTATTTGAAACAGCTTTTTGCCATACATCGTATGCCAACGAAAACAAGGAAGAAAGTTATGAAAGATTAGAATTCTTAGGCGATGCTGTTTTAGAATTATTAATGAGTGATTATTTATATAATAGTAAAAATGCCAGTGAAGGAAAAATGACCAAAATAAGAGCTCATTATGTATGTGAAACCGCAAACTATGAATACTCAAAAAAAATTGGACTAGATAAATATCTAAAACTAGGGGTTGGAGAAGAAGAAAATGGTGGAAGACAAAATAAAGCAATTGTCTCAGATGTTTTTGAATCATTTTTGGGAGCTTTATATTTAGATCAAGGAATAGAAGTAACAAGAGAGTTTTTTAATAAAAATATAATTCCTCTAATCGAAAATCATGAAGTAGATTTTTTTGATGATTATAAATCAGCCCTTCAAGAATTCGTTCAAACTGATAAAAAAAGTTTAGAATACAGATTAGTAGAGGAATCTGGACCGGCTCACAATAGACATTTTAAAATTGAAGTTATTATTGACGATATAGTTTATGGAGTGGGTGAAGCTGGAAGTAAAAAATCTGCTGAACAAGAGGCAGCAAAAGACGCCTTATCAAAAGCACAGAAAGGAAGATTGAAATGGGAAGAGCTTATGAAGTAAGAAAAGCAAGTATTCAAAAGACAGGAGCTGCAAAAGCAAAAATTTATTCGATGTATGCGAGAGAGATATATCAAGCTGCTAAAAACGGTGGAACTGAGATAGAAGGAAATCCTTCTTTAAAAAGACTAGTAGAAAAAGCTAAAAAGGAACAAGTTCCAAATGATATAGTAAAAAGAGCTATCGACAAAGTAAATAGTGGAGCTGATGAAACATATACTCAAGCAAATTATGAAATATTTGGTCCAAGCGGTTCGACAGCTATAGCGGTATGTTTAACTGATAATGTCAACAGATCAGTAAGTAGCGTAAGAGCAGTAATTAACAAATGTCATGTTAAAATGGGAGCTCAAGGTAGTGTTAGTTATATGTATGATCACCTATCTATTGTAAGTTTTAAAGGCTTAGACGAAGAAGAAACCTTAGAACTTCTTATCGAAGAAGGAATAGATGTAACTGATATTGAAAAAGATGGTGAAGAAACCGTAGTATACGGAGAGCCAAATGACTTATATAAAATAAAAGAAGCTATATCTAAAAAATTACCAGGTATCGAATTTGATATGGATGAAATAACGATGATTCCAAAAGAAAAAGTTACTTTAACTGGTGAAGATTTAGATACATTTAAGAGGATGTTAAGCTTGCTTGATGAAGTAGAAGATGTTCAAACAGTATATCATAATGTTGAACTAAGTGATTAACGAAACCACGAAAGTGGTTTTTTAAGTGTTGATTTGACAAAAACTAAAATAATAGTATAATAACGGCAAAAAAGGGAGGAAAATCATGAAAATAACAGTTAAATCAAATGGAGAGTATAATACCAGAGTAGGCATAAATGTTAATGTGATAGAGTCATCAATGAAAAAACTATTAAAGAAAAAACCACATTTATGTGCTAGTTGTGGTTCAGTAGCATGCGGAGAAAACAGAAGCTTACAAAATGTTATTGTTAAAACTGGTATAAGAACATTAGACCGTGATTACATTTTTGAATGTTCTGGATATGAAAAAAGAGATGAATTTACACCATCAGTTCAAGAACAAGGAACAGATAAAGTAGATTCTAGAGTATATAGAATAGCTCATCCTACAGTTAGAAGAGCAATTGACCATATTAAATAATAGAAATTAAAATAAAGAGTTTAATAACTCTTTTTTCTTTGCCTAAAATATGATAGACTAATTATTAGAAGGTGAGAAAATGGTCAAAAATCTTTTTCCGGCAGATACATATATTGTTAAAAATGCGACTATTTTAAAAAAAGAAGATCAAGATATTCTTATGAAATTATATGAACCAGTAATAGGTTCTACTGCAGTAAGTTTATATTTTACTCTTTGGTCTAATTTGGACACCATGGGAATTATTTCGACTGAACTCACTCACCATAATTTAATGGCTACTAAAAGATTAAAATTAGAAGATATTTTAGAAGCTAGAGAAAAATTAGAAGGAATAGGATTACTGAAAACATATGTGAAAGAGGGCAGTGTAAATAATTATATATATGAATTATATTCACCACTAGAACCTAAAGAATTTATCGAAAATCCAATTCTATCTACAACTCTTCAAAGTAATATTGGCAAAAGAGCTTATAAATATTTATTAAAATATTATATAATTCCTAAAATAGATTTAAGTAGTTATAAAGAAATTACATCTAAATTTACCGATGTATTTGATGCTGTTAGTTCATATGAATTAAGTGAAATAGATGATATTAGAAGAGTTAAAAATCTAGATCTCGCAGTAGATGAAAAAATAGAATTAAATAGTATATTATCATCTATCCCATCAGAAATATTAAATCATCGAACTATTACCAACGAAGTAAAATCTCTTATATATAAGTTATCATTTATATACAATTTAGATGAAGAGGAATTATCAGAACTTATTAGAAATTCAGTAGATGAAAAACGAATAATAGATAAAAACAAACTAAGAGAAAATTGTCATAATTATTACACGTTTGAAAACAAAAATTCCTCTCCTTCTGTAGTATATAAGAAAAACCCAGAATATCTGCGCAAAGCTGTAACAGGTAATTCTAAAAAAGAGAAAATGATCTATACTTTCGAAAATGAAAGCCCATATGATTTTTTGTCTGGAAAAAATAGAGGAGTTAAACCCAGCAAAAATGATTTAAAAATAATAGAATCATTGATGATAGACTATGAGTTCCCTCAAGGTGTAGTCAATGTCTTAATAGATTATGTACTTAGAATAAATGATAATAAACTTACAAAAAACTTCGTTTTAGCAATTGCTAATCAATGGAAAAGAAATAATATTAAAACTGCTATAGAAGCTATGGAACTATGTAAAAAAGAAAATACAACTAAGAAAATAAATACTAAAAAGACAAAAACTACAAAAAAACCAGAGTGGTATGATAAATCAATAGAAATAGATGAAGCCACTAGTGAAGATATTCAAAAATTAGATGACATGTTAAATAATTTATAGGAGGTAAAAAATGAAGAAATTAAATACGCATCTTAAAATTGATTCAAATTTAGAAGACACATTAGATGATGCTTACGAAGAAGCTTTAAAAAATGATGAATTTAAAGCCTTTGTCTCAAAAATAAAATTAAAAAGAGAAAAACTAAAAAAATACACCTCACTATTGGAAGAAAGCTCAAAAGAATATCACAATTGTAAAAATTGTAAAAATCTTTTAGAATGTAAAAACAAAATAGAAGGATATGCATATCTACCTATTATAACTGGTAACGAATTAGAATTTACATATAAAGCATGCAAATATAAAAAGAAAATGGATAAAGAAAATGAGTACCATAAAAACACTTTACTATATAATGTTCCAGATGAAATCAAAAACGCTAGTATGAAAAAGATATACAAGTCAGATAAAAAACGCTACAGCACAATTGCTTGGCTTGTAAACTTTATTAAAACATATAATGAAAACCCACATCAAAAAGGATTATATTTATATGGGAATTTTGGCTCAGGTAAAACTTATCTTATTTCAGCTGCTTTTAATGAGCTTGCCAAAGAAGGCATTAAAAGTGCCATTGTCTTTTGGCCAGAATTTTTAAATGATTTAAAAGCAACCTTTAACTCACCTGTAAAAACAGAATTTGAAACTAAATATAATTCAGTTAGAAAAGCTCCTATTTTACTAATTGATGATATTGGGGCAGAATCAGTTACTTCGTGGTCAAGAGATGATATATTGTGTCCAATCCTTCAGTACCGAATGGATAATAAACTTCCAACATTTTTCACATCAAATCTTGATTTAAAATCACTTGAACAAAGAATCGCCCTTACAAATAAAGGTGATGAAATAGTAAGTGCTGGAAGAATAATATCAAGAATTAATCAGCTTACAGAATATCAAGAATTAATAAGTAAGAATTTGAGGAAATAAATATGGAATTATTAGATTTATATGATAAAAATAAAAGATTAACTGGAAAAGTAATAAAAAGAGAAAAAGGAATGATTATTGAAGAAGGGTTATATATAAATGTAGTATTAATATTTATCCAAAATAGTAGTGGTAAATTTTTACTTCAACTAACATCCAAAGAAAAAGGTAGTGTAATCGCCACAACCGGAGGACATGTAAAACATGGACAAACAAGCTATGAAGCTATTATAGCCGAAGTAAAAGAAGAAATAGGAATCGATATTCAAAAAGAAGAAGTAAAACATATTAAAAGTGAAATATTTAATAAAGTAATATTCGACATATATTATTTAGAAAAAAATATAGATATAAATAAATTAATCCTTCAAGCCGAAGAAGTTGAATCTGTTATGTGGCTAAGTGCAGAAGAAATAGAAAAACTAATAAATGAAGATAAAGTAAGAAAAAGCAATATAAAACCATTTAGAGATGTACTCGAATATCTTAAACAAGAGAGGGGATTAGATTGATAGAAATAAACACTCAAAGCAGTATAAAAATAGATAATATATATTTTGATCCTTTTAAAATAGAAAAAGAATCACATGACGCTAATTTAATATTTATAACTCATGCTCACTACGATCACTTTGATCTAGACAGTATAGAAAAGATAGCTAAAGATGATACAATCATAATAACGCCTGACGACGAAGAGATAACTAAGTATTTAAATGGCTACGAAGTGTTTAAAGTACTGCCTAATCAAGAATATCAAGTAAGAGACATTACTTTTAAAACAGTACCAGCCTATAACACAAATAAGCCCTTCCACAAAAAAGAATACGGATGGGTAGGCTATGTACTACATTTAGATCAAATATATTATATTATGGGTGATACTGATGATACAGTTGAAGCTAGAAATATAAAATGTGATTACTTATTTATCCCAATTGGTGGTACTTATACAATGAATTATGAAGAGGCAGCTATTTTTACCAATGATACAAAACCTAAAACAGTGACTCCAATTCACTATGGCAGTATAGTTGGAGAAAAAGACAATGGAATAAAATTTAAAAAATTAATCGATAAAAGAATCAAAGTTGAAATTTTATTAAATAATGTTTAAAAAAAACAAATAATGTGATACAATATTGTCAATAGCTTTGAAAGAGGACAAAACTGTTAAGAAGTATTTTAAAGAGAGTTTGGAAAATGGTGTGACCCAAATAAACAACCTTAATAGCTACTACCTCTGAGCTGACATAATAGTCCGGTAATTCCGTTATCATAATGAAGTTATAAATGAGGATGGTACCGCGCATAAAGCGCTCCTTGCTTTTAGAAGCAGGGAGTTTTTTAATTATTAGGGGGAATGGTTAAATGACAAAGAAAGAATTAAAAAGATGCTCATCTATGAGTATGAATCATTTTTTGAGAACGTATTATGGATTAAGTGATGATTTAGCTGAAAAACTATCTATGCATTCGCACAAATCTTTAAGAGAAGTTGCTAAATTATATGAAATACCACTAAAAAAAATAGGTTTCCAAGATGTCACTAGAGAAATGATAGCTGTAGGAGATGTGTTACTAATAATGGATCATTTTGGTAATCCCGCACCATATGTTAACCCATATGCGATTTTAGAAGACGAATACGAAACTACCATGGATGAAAGGTATATTTCATACGAAGTATATGATTTAAATGAAGGAGAAGATGATTATGATAAATATCAAGGAAGACAAAAAGTTAAACACTTTAAACCATAGTTGTGCCCATTTACTCGCACAAGCTGTAAAACACTTATACAAAGACGCAAAATTTTGGGTAGGTCCTGTAATTACTGAAGGTTTTTATTATGACATCGATTTAGGTGATAAAAAAATATCAGAAGAAGATTTAGAAAAAATCTCAAAAGAAATGAAAAAAATAGCCAAAGATGGAAAGAGAATATATCGAGAAGAAATATCTAGAGAAGATGCCTTAGAACGTTTTAAAGATAATCCTTATAAAATAGATATTATTGAAAATTTACCTAAAGATGAGATAATTAGTTGTTATACACAAGGAGATTTCACAGATTTATGTAGAGGGCCACACGTCGACACAGTTAAAAAATGTAAAAATTTTAAATTACTTAAAGTATCTGGCTCATATTATAAAGGTGATTCTAAAAACAAAGTTTTACAAAGAATATATGGAATTTGCTTTGAAAATAAAGAAGACTTAGAAAATCACTTAAAAGAATTAGAAGAAGCTAAAGAAAGAGATCACCGTAAAATTGGTAAAGAATTAGAAATATTTATGACATCAGATCTTGTAGGTAGAGGGCTTCCAATGTATCTACCAAATGGGTATATTATATGGGAAGAATTGGAAAACTATATAAAAGACAAAGAGAAAAAATTAGGTTATACTCATGTATTAACTCCACCACTTGGTAATGTCGAATTGTATAAAACATCAGGACATTGGGATCACTACAAAGAAAATATGTTCCCTAAAATGGAAGTAGATGGTGAAGAATTTGTCTTAAGACCTATGAACTGCCCACACCACATGATGATTTATTCCAATGCTATTCACTCGTATAGAGATTTACCTATAAGAATAGGTGAAATAGCAAGAGATTGTAGATATGAAACATCTGGTTCATTAAAAGGAATTGAAAGAACTCGTTCGTTCTGTCAAAACGATGCTCATCTCTTTGTAACGCCTGAGCAAATAGAATCAGAATTCAAAACAGTTGTCGATTTAATACTAGAGTGTTATAAAGAATTAAATATTAAAGATTTTAGATTTGAATTATCATTAAGAGATAAAGAAGATAAAGAAAAATATTATCCAGATGATGAAATGTGGGATAATGCAGAAAACACCTTACGTAAAGTGTTAAATGAAATTGATATTGAATATACTGAAGCAATTGGTGAAGCTGCATTCTATGGACCAAAATTAGATGTTCAAGTTAAACCAGCCGTTGGTAACGAATACTCTTTATCAACTTGTCAATTAGACTTCTGTTTACCTATGAAATTTAATTTAACATACGTAGATAAAGATGGTTCTAAAAAAACACCAGTAGTTTTACACAGAGCTGTATTTGGTTCAATAGACCGCTTTATCGCATACTATTTAGAGGAAACCAAAGGAGCATTACCTCTATGGTTATCACCAAAACAAGTTAATATAATTCCAGTAAATAATGAATATCACCTAGAATATGCCAAAAAGATAGAAGAAAAACTAAGAAAACAAAACATTAGAGTATCTTTAGATTCTAGGGATGAAAAACTTTCGTATAAAATGAGAGAAAGCCAAATTAAAAAAATACCTTATACATTGATACTAGGGGATAAAGAAATGGAAGAGGGTAATATAAGTTACCGCCAGTATTCATCTAAAGAAACTACTAAGGTGAAAACTCAAGACTTTATCAAGAAAATAAAAAAAGAAATCGAAAAGAGAAAAACACAAGATTAAATACTTGTGTTTTTATTATATTTTTTTCTAATTGTTATTCATGTTAGAAACTATTTTTTCTAAATTTACTTTAAATGCTTTTTCATCTTCATCGACATATCCCATAAAGAAAATATGTTCAATTTGATCGTGGTTAAAAAGAATCGATTTATCAGTGAAAATTACACCTTCAGGATATAAACAACCACAATAGTCAAATAATTGATTGTTAGTTTCTTCTGACTTACAAGCAAATCCAGTAATCATAAGTCTCTTTCTACCACCTTTAAGAATAACAATTGTACCAATAGGTAAATATTTATCTATCATCTTTTGACACCTCTTTCTTGAATTCCGTATTTTTGCATTAAATCTTCATCGCCAATTTCTTCTAAATATTCTTTAATAGGGTAAACACTTAATAGTTCTTGAGCTCCAAGACCTTTAGCTTTACAATAACAAGATAAAATGTGCATAGCCATAGTCATTTTATGATCGTCATCAAATAATAATTCTTGTAAAGTTTGAACTTTTTCAGGACTATTATCAATAAGATTTTCTATCGCATTAAATTCGACATTAGCATTGTTCATTTGTGCATATAAATCTTGTAAAAAATCTTTGCAATTAACAAAAGCAGATTTTTTCAAACTAAAGAACCCAGACTTTTGGATTTTAGAATCTAAAACTCCAATAGTTCTATCTGTCGTTATCTTTGCTTTATAATATTGCCAAACAATATTTTTTAAATATTTAGCTTCAAAATTTTCTATCGTATATTTACCGTGTAATATTTCGTCTTCAAATTTAGTAATCTCATCCAATTAAATCACCTCAAATCACTCTAGTATGACTAACACTAGTATTATTTATAGTCTGAACACTTAACTCGTTGTAAAGATTATCGAAAAAGGTTTTAACCTCAGGTTTTTTAGAAACAGAACGTCCAGAACGTTCGATAGTTCCATCTATAGATTTACAAATTCTACTAGCAATTTCTTTATCGATGTTATCCGCACTTTTAGGAGTAAAATCAACACCTTCCACATCAAATACACTAAGATCATCAGGAACCAAAGAATCTCTTACACTTTCAGAAGAATTAAGTTTAGTTGCAAGCTTGGGAATTGTACCGTAATTAAGTCCAGCCGCAAGACCGCCAAAGATAGGAAAAGCTACCATACTAGCTATACCACCATTTTTATCAAAGGCTTGAGCTACATCTCCATAATAAAATGAATCGACAACTGTTCCAGAAGACCATACGAGCTCGGCATTTGTAGCACCTATCCTAACAGCTTGTCCAAGTGAAGTAACTCCTCCTAAAGCTCCACCACCAAAATAGGTTACACCACCAGCAAAAATTCCTTTTCCTAAAGAAGCAGCGTACATTCCAACCTGTTCATCTGAGGTTAAAAATCTCTCACCATTATTAGATAATACTTTATATTTATTTGAATAATCAGAACCCATAGTAAGTAGTCCAACAGAAGCAGCAGAGCCGGCTGGACCAAGAAGTATTCCGGACCCTATTATAATACCCATATCTCCACCAGCGCGTCCGACAAGTTTAATATTATTAAAAATCACATCATCATATTTTATAAGAGAATAATGATCAATATAAGCGCCAAAGGGCGTATATTTGTAAAATTCTTTAGTAGCTTCGTCCACTATATTTGTAGCAATTAAGTTTTGAAGATCATGAACGTGTTGATCGGCATCATTAGTACCTAAAATAGCATCACCAATTGCTGAAACTCCATGAACAAAAGGAACACCAACTAAAGAAAAAGCCCCATCTATCAAAGTTTCACCAGCATTATAAATACCATTTTTTAGAGCTATATCACTAGCCACAATTGTAGATACAATACTATTTAATCCATCTGATATTGGTTGAAGTTGTTCATCAGTTATGCCTCTAACATTAGGATCATGAGTCCCAGTTGAAGTAGTAATAGTAGGCATAGCAGTTTTTTGATTATTATTTGAATTACTTGTGTTTGAAGAAACATTAGATAAATTAGAATATTTCGGATTAGTTATATCAACGGTGGCTTCGGGTAAAGGATTACCTAAATTAGAATTTGAATAATCTAACTCGAAATCAGGAGTGTTATCAGTAACTGATACGTAATTCAATTTAGTAGTTGAAGTAGTTGTCTTATTAAAATTTATTTTAACATTATTGTAATTTAACTTTTTAATGTCACCCATTTAATCACCTCAATTCTATACAATAAAAGTATAACATATAACATTAATAATAATAAAATGATAATATAAATAATTGACATAAATATACATTTTTTATCTTCACATTTATTCATATAATTCATAGAGATAAATATAATATAATATAAAAAAGTACTAGGAGGGATAATAATGATAAATAAAAGAAGTCTATGGTTTTTAACTTTATTCAGTTTGATATTAGTATTAAGTGTATATTATATTACAATGCCAAGTGAACTATTAATCGCAACAAATAACGGAAGTAAAGAAACACAGACGGTATCAAAAGAAGAAACCACAAAAGAAAATGCCGAATTAGTTGCACTAAGGGTAGAAGAAGAAGAAAAAACTTTGGATAAAATAACCGAATTAAAAAAAATACTAACAGACTCTAAAGCGACAACTGAAGAAAAAAATAAAGCTTTTGAAGAACTACAAAACATTAATAAAAATAAATCAGAAGAAGAAAAGATAGAAGAAATTGTTGAAAAAGAGCATAAACTGAAATCATTTGTCACAATCAATGATAAAAAAATTAATATAGTAGTAGATAGCAAAGATGAAGGAACTGCACTAGCAAATAAAATAATGAGAACTGTTCAAAATAATTATAACGAACAGATGACGATTTCAGTTAAATTTCGTTCGTAGGCTTAAACTCTCACTAATTATTCTTAAGGGCATATATTATTTATGAATGAATATAAGCCACCCAACTTAAGAAAGTGAGGGAAAAATGAAAAACAGTATCTTAACAAAAAGAGAACGTGAAGTATTTGAATTATTAATACAAAACAAAGATACAACCGAGATTGCTGATATTCTAAATATAAGTGATAAAACAGTACGTAATCATATTTCGAACGTAATGCAAAAGCTTGGAGTAAAAGGAAGAGCTGGAGCTGTAATCGAACTACTAAAACTAGGAGAATTATCGATATAAAAGGTTAATAATAAAACCTTTTTTTCATATCATTAAATAGGTGATAATTAATGTTTAAAAAAATATCAATTAGAAAAATAGGATTATCAATTGCCGCTCTATTTGCCTTATTATTAATATATCTAATTCCGAATCAAGCTCCATCTTTAAAAATAAAAGAAGAATTAAAATATGTCGATAATAAAATTGAAGGGGCAGACGTATTTTTAATGGATAAAAACAGTTATGTTGCTATGACCGAAGCTCCAATATCAGAAAAAGATATAGAAAAAAGAGCCTTAGAATTAATCAAAATTCTTACGGTAGGAGGGATGGATAGTAAAGTTCCAAGTGGTTTTAGTGCTATAATACCACCAGATACCGAAGTGTTAAATCTAACATATGAGCGAGGTATTTTAAAAATAAATTTTTCTAAAGATATATTGGACATCGATAAAAATCTAGAAGAAAAAATGATAGAAGCAATAGTTTATACATTAACATCGATTGAAAAAGTAGATAAAGTTATAATATACGTCGAAGGTGATATATTAACAAAACTGCCTAAAACTAAAATAAATCTTCCATCCGCTTTAGATAGAAGTTTTGGAATTAATAAAGAATTTAATTTAACCAGTACCAAAGATATAACCGATGTTACGATATATTATATAAATCAAATAAATGATAACTATTATTATGTGCCAGTGACTAAGTATTTAAATGATCAAAGAGATAAGATAAACATAATAGTAGAAGAACTATCCATGGATTCCAATTTAAAAGATAATCTTAAAAGCTATCTTATGGATAATATAAAAATTGTATCTGGTAGTGTTGAAAATGAAATTAATTTAGAATTCAACAAATTAAACTATAGTGAAGATATAAATGAAAAAATAGATAGAACAGTTTTACTATCAATATGTGATAACTATGACATTGAAAAACTAAAAATAAATCAAATAGATAAAGAATGTAAATCAGCAAAATAGCTGGTTTTTTGATAAAATAGTAAATAAGTAGAGTGTAAAATGTCGTAATCTATATATATCTTTTATTAAAATAATATTGTTATTCTTTTAAAAAAAATATATAATTAAAGAAGAATAGAGGGAATGAAAATGGATAGAAAAATAAAAATTATAGATAAATATTTTAATGCCGCAAATTACTTATCAGCTTGCCAGTTATATCTTTTAGATAATCCGTTACTAAAAAGGCCGCTAAAAAATGAAGATATCAAAAAGAAAATAGTCGGTCATTGGGGAACAGTCCCAACTCAAAATTTTATCTATGCTCACTTAAATAGAATAATAAAGGATTATGATCAAGATATTATATATGTATCCGGCCCAGGACACGGTGGTAATAGCCCAGTAGCTAACACATACTTAGAGGGAACATATAGTGAAATATATAAAAATATTACTGAAGATGAAGAAGGGTTAAAAAAATTATTTAAAAATTTTTCTTTTCCAGGTGGAATACCATCACATGCCGCTCCAGAAACTCCAGGATCCATACATGAAGGGGGAGAACTTGGTTATTCACTTGCTCATTCATTTGGATTTGCTTTAGATAACCCAAATTTAATCGTCGCATGCGTAGTAGGTGACGGAGAAGCTGAAACCGGACCACTTGCCACTTCTTGGCATGGAATAAAATTTTTAAACCCAAAAAAAGATGGTTTTGTTTTACCGATTTTAAATTTAAACGGATATAAAATAAGTAATCCAACCATTTTATCTAGAATGGATGACAAACATCTAGCAAGTTTCTTTTATGGTCTAGGATATCATCCTTATCTAGTTGAAGATGAAGATATAATAAAAATACATAAAAAAATGTATCTAACACTAGATAAAATAATGGATGAATATAAAAGAATAAAAAATGGAGAAGGTATTCCTTACCCTATGATAATATTAAGAACAAAAAAAGGTTGGACTGGTCCAAAAGAAGTCAACGGAAAACAAATAGAAGGAACTTTCAGAGCTCACCAAGTACCTTTACAAATAGAAGATGAAGACGATATTAAAAAACTCGAAAAATGGTTAAAATCATACCACCCAGAAGAATTGTTTGACGAAAATGGTAAATTAATAAAAGAAATAAAAGACTTCTTACCAAAAGGAAATAAAAGGATGGGTTCTTCACCATACGCTAATGGTGGTAAACTTCTTAAACCATTAAAATTAGAAAATTTATATAACTATGAAGTAACATTTGATAAAAGGGGAAACTATGAAACAAGTGATATGTTAGAACTAAGTGGATACTTAAAAGATGTATATCTTAAAAACGATAATTTCAGAATGTTTTCTCCAGATGAAGCTATGTCAAATAGATTATATAAACTATTTGAAAGTGAAAATAGAAATTGGCAAGAAAATATAAAAGAAAATGATGAGTATTTAAGCAAAGATGGAAGAATAATGGATTCTATGCTTTCAGAACACATGTGCGAAGGAATGCTAGAAGGTTATATTTTAACCGGAAGACATGGGATATTTGATAGCTATGAGTCATTTGTAAGGGTCATAGACTCAATGGCTTCCCAGCATGCTAAATGGCTTAAAATGTGCAGTGAAATATCATGGAGAGAAGACATATCATCTTTAAACTATATCTTAACATCACACATTTGGCAGCAGGATCATAATGGATATACTCATCAAGAACCAGGATTTCTAAATCACATAGCCGATAAAAAAGATGAAGTATCTAGAATATATCTTCCGTTTGACGCAAACAGTTTAATAGTAACTATAGATCATATATTAAAAACTAAAAACAAAATAAATGTTGTAACTGCATCTAAACACCCATCTAAACAATGGTTATCTATGAAAGAAGCAACAGAACATTTCAATAAAGGAATAGACATATGGGACTGGGCATCTTCTAAAGGAAAACCGGATATAATAATTGCCTCAGCTGGAGATACTCCGGTAATAGAAACCCTAGCTGCGACTAAAATATTAAACAAAGAATTTCCAAATTTAAAAATAAGATACATCAATGTGATAGATTTAATGAAACTTAAAAAGAATCATCCACATGGATTAGATGATAGAAAATATGATGAATTATTTACTAAAGATACACCAATAATCTTTGTCTTCCATGGCTATCCATCATTGATTTACTCATTAATTCATAATAGAACAAATAAAAATGTATCAGTTCATGGATATTTAGAAGAGGGAACAATAACTACACCATTTGACATGAGAGTAAGAAATGAAATAGATAGATATCATATAGTAATCGATGTTATAAATCACTTAAATTTAGGAAAAGAAGGAGATATAGTTCTTCAAAAAATGAAAGATAATTTAAAAAATCATAACGAATATATTATCAAAAATGGAATAGACACCGAAGAAATCAGAAACTGGAAATATGAATAAAGCAATGGCTTAAAAACCATTGTTTTTGCATAATGAAAAAGTTAAAATAAAAAAAGTCTTACACTATAAGACTTTTAATTTCTAAATGGCGTCCCCGAAGTGATTCGAACACTTGACCCACGCCTTAGAAGGGCGTTGCTCTATCCAGCTGAGCTACGGAGACAACTGACAACAAAATAATTATACAATATTTTAAAAAAAACATCAAGTATATTTTAAACATTTTTAAAATATGTTATAATTAATAAAGAATAGGAGAGGATAACAGTGTCAAAAATAAAAGATATAATAGCTCGTGAAATATTAGATTCAAGAGGAGATCCAACTGTAGAAGTCGATGTAATATTAGAAAGTGACATAATGGGAAGAGCTTCAGTTCCATCAGGAGCTTCAACAGGTATAAGAGAAGCTTTAGAACTAAGAGATAAAAATCCTGAAAGATATGGCGGGAAAGGTGTATTAACTGCTGTAAATAATGTAAACACAGTAATAAAAGAAGCTTTAATCGGAATGGATAGTTTAGATCAAGAAGCTATCGATAGAAAAATGATAGAATTAGATGGTACTGAAAATAAAAGTAAATTAGGCGCAAATGCAATGTTAGGTGTTTCCATGGCCAACTTAAAAGCAGCCGCAAACTATTTAAAAAAACCACTATATAAATATGTCGGCAAAGAAAGAACCATGCCAAAAGCTATGATGAATATTTTAAATGGAGGCAAACATGCCGATAATGGATTAGATTTCCAAGAGTTTATGATAATACCTGAAGGAAAAACATTTTCAGATAGACTTGAAAGAGGTTGCGAAGTATTTCATAGTCTAAAAAAAATACTCAAAGAAAAAGGTTTAAGTACCAATGTTGGCGATGAAGGAGGGTTTGCTCCTAATATAAGTAATAATAAAGCTGCATTAAATTTACTAGTAGATGCGATTGAAAGAACTGGACTTATGCCAGGAAGAGATGTCAATATCGGATTAGATGTCGCTGCTAGCGAATTCTATGAAGATGGAAAATATAAATTAAAGGGAGAAAATAAAGAATACACTAGAGATGAATTAATTGAATATTATAATCAGCTAGTTAACGAATATCCTATAGTATCAATTGAAGACCCAGTTGAACAAGATGATTTTGAAGGCTTTACTAAAATAACCGAAATTTTAGGTGATACAGTACAATTAGTTGGTGATGATCTGTTTGTTACTAACAAAAAATACCTAGAAAAAGGTATCAATATGAATGCTGGTAATGCAATTTTAATAAAAGTAAATCAAATAGGAACTATTACCGAAACAATCGAAACAATAAACTTAGCTAAAGAAAATAATTATAATACGATTATTTCTCACAGAAGTGGAGAAACCGAAGATACAACTATTGCCGATCTTGCAGTAGGCTTAAATATGGGGCAAATAAAAACGGGATCTTTATCTAGAACAGATAGAATTTGCAAATATAATGAATTACTAAGAATCGAGGAAGAATTATGAAAAAAAATGGTTTTACATTGATCGAGTTAGTTGGAACAATAGTTATATTGTCACTAGCTCTAATTATAGTTGTGCCAACAGTAACCAAAAATGTTAGAAACGGGATGATAGATGCTGATACAAACGCTAAATCATCTATTGAACTTGCTGCTAAAAACTGGGCAACAGACAATATGGGAACAGTTGGTGAATCATATTGTGTTAAAGTGTTAGATCTTCAAAATCAAGGATATCTAGATAAAAATTTAAAAATGCCTTCCAACGGCAACGCAAATATTAATAATGCCGGAGTAAGGATAGGAATTAAAGCAGGAACAGATAAAAAAACATACACATACAAGTATGTTGAAAGCTGTTAAAAATAAATGTCAACTTATCACATAAAAACAGAATATTATTGACTATAGAATAGATTTAAGATAATCTTATAATAGGGATAAAATAGAAGGAGGGGCATATGATTATATATTTGATTAGACAAAACGAAATTGTGTCGATAAAAGTAGCCTCTGAATATAAAGGAAACTATTGGATTAAATGCAAGAACGACAGTGCAAAAAGCGTCAACTTGATTAATATAGAAGTAACAGAAGGATCATATGTTGCAAAAAGTAATGAAGATGCATCTATTGAAATAAATGGTGCACATGTAGAGTCAGCTAACTTGAATATGCATAACTTTTACACCATCAAAACAAAAAAAGAAAAAATGCTTCTATATACTATGCCTCTTTATGATAATTCATTTAGAAAATACTACATCAAATCCGATAACATAACGATAGGAAAAACCGATAGCAATATAATAGTATATGGTTTAGAACTAATATCGGATAATCATGCGACTATTATTAAAACTGAAGAAGGATTAGAAATTGTTAGTAATGAAAGTGCATTTGGAGTATATGTCAACAAAGAAAAAGTTGGAAGAAAAAAATTAGAGGTTGGAGACTCTATATTTATAGCAGGACTAAGAATAATATATATGGGTGAGTTTTGGTTGATTAATAATCCAAACAACATGCTAAAATTAAATTATCAAGTTATAGAAGAAAAACAAGATGTATTTGAAGAAACCACAAATGAAATAAAATCAGATCCGTATATGCAACTATATTCTGAAAGTGATTATTTTGAAAAAGCCCCAAGATTCATAACAGAATTTGAACCACAAAAAGTAGTGATAGATCCACCACCAAACAAACAAAACACCGAAGAAATGCCACTTTTATTAACAATCGGACCTATGATGACTATGGCAATAACTTCGATGGTAACAGCGTGGCAAGTAATAAGTAATATGGCAAACGGAGCTGATATTAAAACAGTTTTGCCTTCTCTAATCACTGTAATAGCTATGATGATGACAATGTTATTATGGCCAATTCTATCATCTAAATATCAAAAAAAGAGATCTAAGCAAAAAGAAGCTGAAAGACAAGAAAAATATCAAAAATACTTGTTAAAAAAGAAGATTGAAATTCAAAATTTAATGAAAAGAGAAAAACAAATAGTAATCGACAACAATGTACCTTTGGAAGAATGTCAAAACATAATAATTAATAAAAAAATAAATCTTTGGGAAAAAGAAATATATCAAAAAGATTTCTTGACAGTAAGATTAGGAATTGGTTCTGTAAAACCAAGCATAGATATCTCATATCCTGAAGAACATTTCACAATGGAAGAAGATAATTTAAAAGATCTTTTAAGTAGAACAGTCAAATACGATGAATATATAAAAGAAGTACCAATAAGTATTTCACTTATAGAGAAAAAAATATCAGAAATCAGAGGGGAAGAAAAATTAGTAGGTCATTTCTTAGATAGTATATTATTACAATTAATGACATTTCATAGCTATAGAGATCTTAAAATAATAATATTAAAATCAGAAGAAGATGAAAGACTCTCATACATGAAAATGTCACAGTATCTATTTAGTGATGACATGCTAATAAGATTTTACGGAGACAACATAGATGATATTGAACAAATATCAAACTATTTAACTAGAATATTTGATTCGAGATTGACAAATGAAAATGTAAAAGCCGAAAACTTTAAAAACTATAATACCTATTATCTAATATTAGCCGATAATGATATAAAAATAAAACATACAGGAATAGTAAAAAAAATATTAGAAACAGAATTGAATTTTGGATTTAGCGTTATATTTTTAAGTAATAATTTATCATCATTGCCAAAAGAATGTACAACCTTTATAACAATTAGTGGTGAAAACGGAAAAACATCAGGTTACTTTGAAAATGAATTAATAGCAGGCAAACAAAAACAATTTATCGCTGACCTTAACTATAGTAATAGAGTTAATCTGCCAAAATGTGTTGAAGCACTAAATAAAATTCCACTAAGAAAAAAAGATAATTTGGAAAAAATGCCAAAAACAATTTCATTTTTAGAATTATATAATGCTGGAAAAGTAGAACAACTTAATGTCGAATATAGATGGAAAAAGAACGATCCAACATTAACCTTAAACGCACCAATAGGAATAGATGAAAATGGATCAATTTTCAAATTAGACTTACACGAAAAAAGACATGGTCCGCACGGACTTATAGCCGGAATGACAGGCTCTGGAAAATCAGAATTTATTATTACTTATATCCTTTCGATGGCCATTAATTACCATCCTTACGAAGTATCATTTGTATTGATAGACTATAAAGGTGGAGGATTAGCTGGTGCCTTTGAAAATAGAAAAACAGGGTTAGTTTTACCACATCTAGCGGGAACTATAACCAACCTAGATATATCTACAATGAATAGAGCTCTTGCATCAATACATAGCGAACTTCAAAGAAGACAAATACTATTTAATGAAGCAAGAGAACAATTAGGTGAAAGTACAATAGATATTTATAAATATCAAAGATTTTATAGAGAAGGAAAGGTTGATAAACCAATTTCTCATCTAGTGATAATATCAGACGAATTTGCTGAATTAAAACAACAAAGACCAGAGTTCATGACAGAACTAATAAGCGCAGCAAGAATCGGAAGATCACTAGGAGTTCACTTAATACTTGCAACTCAAAAGCCAAGCGGAATCGTCGATGATCAAATATGGTCAAACAGTAAATTTAGAGTATGTTTAAAAGTTCAAGATAGATCAGATAGTAACGATGTAATTGGAAGGCCAGATGCAGCCGCCTTAATTGATGTTGGAAGGTTTTATCTTCAAGTTGGATACAATGAACTGTTTGCTCTAGGCCAGTCAGCTTATTCAGGAGCTTCATATTACCCTCAAGATAAAATGCAAAAAAGAACAGATACATCGATTAATTTTATTGATAATATTGGAAATACAATAAAAACATCAGATGACAATATTATTACAGTAAAACCAAGTGGAGAAGAATTAACAAACATTGTTAAATATCTTATATCTATATCAGCAGAAAATAACATTAAAGTTGACAAATTATGGCTCGACCAGCTTAGAAATATAATTTATGTAGACGAATTAAAAAGAAAATATGGTTACACACCGACAAAAAATATTATTAATCCGATAATAGGAGAGTTTGACGACCCAGGACGTCAGAGACAAGGATTATTAACTTTACCTCTTTCCGAAGACGGTAATACTATAATATATGGTGTTGCAGGTAGTGGTAAACAAGATTTACTATCGACAATGATATATTCAATTATTACCGAACACGATGCATCTGAAGCAAGTTTATATATCTTAGATTTTGGCTCTGAAATATTAAAAATGTTTTCACAAGCACCTCAAGTTGGAGAAGTTGTTTCGATAGATGAAGAAGAAAAAGTTCAAAACTTATTTAAAATGTTAAATACCGCAATAGAATATAGAAAAACATCTTTAGAAAAATATAATGGTGATTTTAAATTATATAATCAAAAGGAAGAAAAAAAACTTGCAACATATATTGTCATAATTAATAACTATGAAGCATTTTCTGAAAGTTATGAAGAATGTAATAATATGCTAGCAGTTCTTTCAAGAGAAGGATTAAAATATGGAATAATATTTGTATTAGCATGCTCAGCAAGTAATGCTGTAAGATATAGAATATCACAGAACTTTAAACAACTTATCCCATTACAATTAAACGATCCATTAGATTACCGAACAATTTTAGGTAAAACCGGAGGAATAATTCCATCAGATAATGTTGGTAGAGGATTAATAAAAATGGACGGCGTATATGAGTTCCAAACTGCAATAATAGCTGATAGAGAAAGTCAATTTGAATATGTAAGACAAGTGTGTAAGGAATTAAGCATCAAAAGCAAATATAAAGCAACCAGTATACCAGTATTACCTGAAAGAATTTCAATCAATCTACTTAAGCAATACATAAGTCCAAAAACAAATGGATATTTCCCAGTCGGAATATACAAAGATGATCTTAAAGTAGCATATCAAAATATTAAAAATAATATAGGAACTATAGTTTCTTCAATTGATCAAGATGCATTCGCAAACTTTATAAATCCTTTAATTAGAGAATTTATAATAACAAATAAAGTAATCGTAATAGATGCCATGGAAATGGTAGAAAAAGATGACACATTTAATTATCATAACACTAAATTTGATGAAACCATCGATGAATTAAATAACTATATAGAAAAATTATATAATCAATATTCATCACATAACTATGACGCATCAACCATAGAAAAAGAGGAAAATATTATATGTGTTATATCTGGCGTTGGAAACCTACTAAATAGGATAAAAAGCGAAACAAAAGAAAAATTTGAAAATATGTTCACAAAAGATGCCGAGGTAAAAAAAGTATGGTTTGTTATAGTTGATACTGCAACTAATTTAAAGAGGGTAGAATTTGATAATTGGTATAAAGCAGCTATAACTCAAAATGCCGGAATTTGGATAGGAAATGGTATCAATGATCAATCAGTCATCAAACTTGCAAAATTAGTACCAAACGGCAATATAGAAATTAAAAATAATTATGGATATGTTGTCAATAAAGGTAACGCACAATTTACAAAATTGTTAGAAGGTGAAATGGATGGAAAACAAAATACTAATTGATGTTATAGTTCCAATTTTAGAAGAAAATTACAACGTATTTATTCCAGTAGGAAAAACAGTTAAAAGTATTGAAGAACAACTTAAAAAGTGTATCGCAGATCTATCCCTAGGTGCGATAAACGAAAAACAAATAATGAGACTCTATGATTCTGACGGAAAAATAATAGATAGTAATTGTTATATAAAAGATTCAGGAATAAAAAATGGAAGCAAAGTAATATTAGTATAAACACATTAAAATGAAATAGGAGGATTTTAAAATGAGTGAAGAAAAAACAGAAGAAATAATCGAAACTTTAGAAACTGAAGAAAAACCAAAAGATAGCGATATACCTAACAAATACTTACCAATAGGAAGTGTTGTAACATTAAAAAATGCGATAAAAAGCTTAATGATTATTGGTTACTGCCCAGTTACTAATAATAACGAATTATTTGACTATTGTGGGGTATTAGTACCTGAAGGCTTACTTGAATCAGATAAATTTATAGTATTTAATCATAATGTCGTTGAAAAATTACACTTTCTAGGATTACAAAACGAAGAACAAAAAAAGTGGGAAAACACTGTTGAAGAAATGGCTAAAAACGCTATTAATAATAGTTATACGCAAGAAAACACAAGCAATAATCAAAATATAGAAAATTAGATATTAAATACTTAAAATTAAACCATTTCTATTGAATTTTTAATCTGAAAAAGATATAATTATAATAATGAAGGGAGGTGTAAGTAATGAGAATAGATATTCCACATATGCGTAGTACCTTAGCTGATTTAAAAAAAGAAGGTAATAGTTATGTAAATACAATTGTACAATTGTATCAAGAAGTATATTCAAAATTAGACCCATTGGATGTATCATTACCATGGGCAGGTCCACAAGCAGGTAACTTTATAAATGAAGTTAGATCAATGGAACCTACTTTCTTAAATATAACTGAGACACTACAACAAGCAACTGATTCGTTAGCAACTCACATTTCTGCATGGGGAAGTTTGGAAACAACGATGCAACAAGATGAATTATTTGAAAAATATCATCCTGAAACAATACAAGAAGCATCACATAAGAAAGATGGTAATGATGCTGTAACAAACGCAGCAGAAGTAAACATGAATTTTGAACCAGAGCAGGTTGAAGCTTTAAGGGCAAAAATCATTGATTTAGGTGAGATGATTAACAAATTGTTTGCCAATATTACTGGACCAATTTTGTCAAATGTTAAACAATATTACGAGTCTGATGCATCAACTTCATATCAAAATAAAGTTGAAAACGCATCAAACGAAGCTAATAACGCGATGAAGAAGGTCATAAACAGATTTGATTATTGGTTAGCAGAAGCTAAAGCTGCTTACAATAAACAAGATCAAAATCTTATTTAATTAATAGAAAATCATATTGATTTTCTATGAGTGAAGATTCAGTCTTTGCTCATAGAAAATTGATATAAAAGGAGATGAAATATATGAGTCACCCACTAGCATATAACACACCATGCGAAAAAAATGGAAGCCATAGGGCACCAGACCCAATAGATTTGAGTGAAATAGATTCTGCTGTTGAACAAGCTAAATCAGTTGTTGAATCGTTAAAGGCAGCTGCATCAATTTCAGCCAACGGCTTAATTAAAGGCTCAACATTTACAGATACAATAGATATGGCCAAGTCTGTTACTGATGCTATTGATAATAGTATTAATTCGATTATTACGGAAATTGGTAATATGAAATCATCAATTGAAACAGAAGTAGACGCAATATATTCAAAAGAACAGGCTGCTGCAGAAGCGTTAAATAGTGAAGATAGGCGAGCAGCACAAATTAGACGTCAAGAAGAACAAGCAAGAATTGCAGCTATGCAAGCTGAGGCGACAATGCAGCATTATTCATAACAATACGAAAGGGGAGGAATATATATGCCAAGTGAACCATGGTATGGCAATGCGTTAGCAAACACAGGGCCTAAAGTCAAATCTACGATGTCAGACGGAAATGGCGGAACATATTCTTTTTTGGAAGATGGTACAACTAGGTATACAGTAGATACAAGTCGCTCTGTAAATCCAACCGCTAGCGGATCAGGAGTAGTAGATACTAACACATCACGTTATAAAACCTACGATACAACAACTTTAATGCCACAATACTTAGATAAAGGTAATGGTAGTACATTATATAATTCAAATATTAATGGAGAATATGCCGATAGACTTCAAAATGAAAATAGAAAAAGACAACTATATGTACAACAACAGGAATATAATAATTTATACAACAAAGCTAAAGAAAAAAATGCTCAAGGTATATTTGAATATTATCCTGATGAATTAGCTAGGGCAATTTTAGGAATTAATGATGCCCTTACATTAATTGAATCTGCAAAAAGTTCAATACAGGCAATAAGTACTGCAGCTTCTAGCGCATGTTCTAAACATAATGCAGAATTAGCAAACGATCATTATCTAAAAGAAAGATGTGGGGATGCTAACTTAAGTTCTAAAATTCAATCATCAGCATCATCAGTTTCTAATAGTATATCTTCAGTAACTTCAGCTATAAATAATGTAACTAATAAGCTAAGTGCATTTTTACAAAAAGCTGGAATAGTTGACGACGTCGTTAATCAAGCAAACCAAATAATTAATTCTGTAAATAATTCAAATGCCGGATATGCAGGAACTCCATTAATTTCATTACTTAATGATAGTTCAATTGTTAATGGTTACCAAGAAATCGGTGAAGCAAAAGTAGGTGGAGGAATCACCATACCTGTATATAGTCCATCAAAACGTGCTCAATATAGTACTGAACACTTAAGTCAAGCTGCTCTTTACAAAACAGGTCTAATGTTTGAAAATGGTGTTCTTAATGGACTTGAGTCCTTATCTGACGCAGCATTATGGCTTGGTGCCAAATGCGTTGAACTTAAATACTTCCCATTAACGCACTTCACATCTGTTGGAAAAGCCGCAATGAATAATGTATATGGTTTTATACAGGAAGATCATACAGCAAACTTGCTAAAGAGCCAAACAAATAGTGGTATGGGCGGTTATTATGAGCGAATTGTTTTTGATCCTTTAAAAAACGATGGAGGACTATTTAAATCAGGTTCTAAACTTATCGAAACAGCTACCACGTCATACTTGACAGGTAAAATAGTAAAAGCCGTAAATTTTTTAGGTACCATGGAACAAGAAGCTACAATAGGAGCCAAAAGTTTACAATCAGCTGAAGGAGCAGAAGTAATTGAACAAGGAGCAGTAAAAGGAGCTCAAACTGCCGAAACAGCTGCAACTGAGGGAACTGAATTAGCAGAAAAAGGATCAAATTCATTTATTAATAGACTTAGAAGTGAACTACCTGATACAGGAAAGGCGACAAAAAAGACAATAGATTTTTCAAAAGGAACTTCAGAAAATATGGAAAGTAGAGCTAAAAATAATCCAGGTATTGATCCGGAATATAATTCAACCACTTCAGCAGTTGAAGAATTAGCAGAAAATATAACAGGAAAAGTGGCAGAAAAAGTTCCAGTGCCAGGATTAAATAAGGATGCTGGTACCATAATAACAGATAAAATGAATTTAGGAACTGTCGAAAAAGATCTTGTTAAAAAAGGTGTAAATATGACAACAGAAGCTGCATTGGGAAGCGTCCCTGAACCAGTAAAAGCATATACCGATATAGATGGTTATTTAAGCTCAAGAGTTTATGATATACCTGAAGCAGCAGCAGCAGCACCGGGAGCTTTAAACAATGTGAGAAATGAAATAGCTAGTGCTATGAATATTGATATAAATAATCCTGATCCTAGAAATGCAAATGAACCAGTAAATACAACTGCCTCTGGAACATCGCAAGACACACATAATTTAATACCATAAAAGACGTTAATTTTTAACGCCTTTTTTTACATCCATTATAACTGGTAATATAATAGGTTTTCTTCCAGTATGTAAGCTTATATAATCACTTAAGTTTTTAATAATGTCGAATTTAATTTCTGTATAATTGACGCCAGTTTTAATTTTATTGTTAATTGAATCCTTTGCAATATTTTCAAGTTTCTTAAGTAATTCTATATTATCGTTAACTAAAACAAAACCTCTTGTAATAATATTTGGAGTAGTAAGTAATTTATTCTCTTTCAAATCCATATTTACAATAACTACGACAATACCATCATTAGCCATAATCTTTCTATCTCTCATAACCGCACTGCTAACTTCACCAATTCGGTTACCATCAACGTAATTATCACCTGCTTGAACATAACCAGCTTTTTTTATTACACCATTTTTCATAGATAAAACATCACCATTACCTAAGACAAAAGTGTTCTCACGTGGAACATCACAACTAACCGCAATATCCGCATGTTTTTTAAGCATTCTATATTCACCGTGAAATGGCATAAAATATTTTGGATTAATAAGCCTTATCATCCATTTAAGTTCTTCTTCATTACCATGTCCAGATGCATGAATATCAGATAGAGATGTGTTAGTATAAACAGTAATTCCTTTAAGATAAAGTCTATTAATTGTTCTAGATATACTAAGTGCATTACCTGGGATAGCTGAAGAAGAGAAGACAACTATATCATCACTTCTAAGCTTAATATGTTTATGAGTTCCATTTGCAAGTCTACTTAATGCAGCTAATGGTTCACCTTGAGTTCCGGTACATAAAATACATATTTTATTAGATGGAAGTTTATTGGCCTCATCAGGAGTCACAAACAACTCTTTATGTTTAATATATCCACCTTCAATAGATATTTCTATATTATTTTCCATACTTCTTCCGAAAACCGCAATCTTTCTTCCGTGTCTTTTACAAGTATCGACAATATGTTTTAAACGGTAAATATTAGAAGCAAACGTTGCAATAATAATTCTACTATCATGTCTAGTAAATAATTCATCCAAAGCATCGTCTACTTTAGATTCGCTGTTACTAACTCCTTCATTTAAAGCATTTGTACTATCACTAAGTAGCAAAGTAACACCTTTACTTCCAAGTCTTGCAATTTTATGTAAATCAGCTATCGGACCAATTGGTGTCAAATCGAATTTAAAGTCTCCAGTAGTAACTACAGTTCCATTTGGAGTATGAACCACAACTCCATGAGAATCAGGAATAGAGTGAGTAGTTCTATAAAATTCTACCGAAACTTCTTTAAATTTGTATACGTTTTTTTCATTATAAACAAATAAATTATTATATTTAATACTTCTATCTTCGAGTTTCTTCTTAATTAAAGCTGCAGCTTGATTAGGCGCATATATAGCCGGAATATTAACCTCAGATAGTAAAAATGGTATAGCCCCAATATGATCTTCGTGACCGTGAGTTATAAATAATCCTTTAATTTTAGATTCGTTTTCCTTTAAAAATGTATAATCTTGAATAACGTAATCGATTCCCATAAGTTCAGAACCAGGGAATATCACACCCGCATCGATAATAATAATTTCGTCATTATGCATTACGCAGTACATATTTTTTCCAACTTCTCCAAGTCCACCTAAAGCGAATATGTAAGAAGTATCTTTATAAAATTTCATAAAATCTCCTTTCGTTAAAGTTAAAACTGACTACATAATTATAACTTTTTTTTACCTCTTTGGCAAGTTATAACAAAAATATAAAATATTGATTATTTTTTGATAGTTCATTGAACTTTGTTAAAAAATAGTGTAAAATTAAAATATCTAGAAGGATGGTAAAACATGGGATTATTTGACAAATTTAAAAACATATTTAAAAAAGAAGAAAAAGAGGAAGTTGAAAAGTACGACAAAGGACTAGAAAAGACGAGAAATAATTTCTTATCACAACTCTTAACCCTAAACCAAAATCATAAAGTAGTAGATGATGACTATTTTGACAATTTAGAAGAAATACTTATAATGTCCGATATTGGAGTAAATACCGTAATGGACATAATAGATAGACTTAAAAAAAGGGTTAAAAAAGAAAAAATACAAAGCCCTGAAGAATTAAAAGATATCATTGTCGATGAGATGTTTATCATATATGTCGGAGGAGACATAATAGTAAATAAAATAAACTATGCCAAAGAAGGGCCTACAGTAATACTATATGTCGGAGTTAACGGTGCCGGTAAAACGACAACCATCGGCAAAATGGCTTATAGATTAAAAGAAGAAGGTAAAAAAGTGTTGATGATTGCCGGTGATACCTTTAGAGCTGGAGCTACAGAACAATTAAAAGAATGGGCAGATAAAATAAAGTGTGATATAGTCTATAAAGAAAATGCTGATCCCGTAAGTGTAATGTATGACGGTGTAGAAAAAGCTAAAGAAGAAAACTATGACGTAGTATTAATCGATACAGCCGGAAGACTTCAAAATAAAGTTAACTTAATGAAAGAATTAGAAAAAGTTAATAAAGTAATAGGAAAATTAATAGAAGGTGCTCCTCATGAGACATTATTAGTCTTAGATGCGACAACTGGACAAAATGGAATAAGTCAAGCTAAAAACTTTAAAGAAATAACCGATATAACTGGTATAGTTTTAACTAAATTAGACGGAACTGCCAAAGGAGGTATAGTTCTAGCTATTAAAGATGAAGTTGGACTTCCAGTAAAGTATGTTGGTTTAGGTGAGACAAAGGACGATTTAAGAGTATTCGATATCGAAAAATATATATATGGATTATTTAAGGGGATAGATGAATGAAATCACTCGCACTAACACTTAAAATAGAATTATTTCTATTAATTATCCTAATAATATCTTTCATTTCATCATTTATAACTAAAATATATTCATATACCGAGATAATTGCTGGAGTAACGTTATTACTAATGAGCTATAATAATCAAAAATACATCAAAAAGAAATACATGACACCCACATACGCCATATTTGGAATAATAACCATAGCCATGGCGATATATAAGGTGTTTAATGGATAAGACAATATATTTAATAAATTTATATGATTATTATGGCGAACTATTAACTGATAAACAAAGAGAATACTTCGAAGATTATTACTTTAACAATTATTCGTTATCAGAAATAAGTGAAAATAAAGGGATTAGTAGAAATGCAATCCATAAAACGATAAAGGATACAGAAAATAAACTTATGCACTTTGAAAAAATTTTAAAAGAATATGAAAAATCAAACAAAATAAGAGAAATAATTAAAGACATCGACGAAGAAAAAAGAAAACAAATAGAAGATTTATTATAAGGGGAGGAAACAAATTATGTTTGGAAAAATTATATATATAAGTGATACAGAGGCTCACGTAGAAGTACCTACAGATGGTTCATTATCAACAAACATCATGAATATGCATGTAATATTTGAAGACGAGGGAAGAAAAGTCGTCGGAGAAGTAGAAGACCTAGGTGCAGAAATAATTAAAATAAGATTTCTAGGAGAAATAGAAAATGGAAGATTTGTAGGAGGTGTTATTAGAAAACCTACATTTCATTCAAATATAAGAATGATAAGCCAAGAAGAAGTAGGGTTATTATTAGGTGATGATACTCCATCTACATTCATTATAGGAGAAAGTCCTTTATATGATAGTAGACCAATAAGAACAGATATAAATGATTTATTTGCCAGTCACATGGCTATATTTGGTAACAGTGGTTCTGGTAAATCATGCGGAGTAGCTAGATTACTTCAAAACGTATTTGAAAATCCGAAAATGCTGCCATTTAGATCTAATTTCTTTATATTTGATGCTTACGGAGAATACCACAATGCTCTTCAAGGAATAGATAAGATAAATCCTAACTTAAATTTTAAATTCTATACGACAAATACTCAGCAAACAGATGGAGAAGTATTAAGTATTCCGTTATGGTTACTCGATATCGATGATATGGCACTACTTCTAAGAGCGGATAAACATTCTCAGTTAACAATAATAGAAAGAATGCTTAAACTAGTAAACATCTTTGCCTCAGATGATGATATGTCAGTAAGATATAAAAATCACTTAATTGCCAAAGCAATAATGACTATTTTATACACTAATCAAACTTCTAGTAGTAAACGTAATGATGTGTTTAAAATATTAGCTACTTGTTCAACTGAGCAGTTTAACCTAGAAGCTCCAGTTCAAGGAATAGGATATACTAGAAAATTTAGAGAATGTTTTACAATTGATACCCAAGGAAACTTTCCAGAAAGTATATTAATGACCGAATACATAACTGGATTTATCGATGAATCACTAGATACATATGAGCCAAAAGAAATAAAATTCTTTACTCTAGAAGATTTAGAAAAAGCCCTAGAATTTACATTAATTAGTGAAGGTTTATTAAATAACGAAGAAACATATTCAGATGCTATCACTTTAAAAGTTAGATTACACTCATTAACCATATCAGAAAACTCTCAATATTTGAGATTCCCTAACTTCATTACAATAGAAAACTATATCGCATCTTTAGTAGCTAAAAATGGAAGAAAAGCTCAAGTAATAAACTTCAACCTAGAAGATGTTGAAGATTGGTTCGCTAAAGTAGTAACTAAAATATACAGTAAAATGTTATTTAACTTCTGCAAAAGATTAACCAATAGAGCTTCAATTCCATTCCATATCTTCGTCGAAGAAGCTCATAGATATGTTCAAAACGATGGTGACGTCGACTTAATTGGATATAACATATTTGAAAGAGTAGCCAAAGAGGGAAGAAAATACGGAATAATATTTAACCTAATTTCTCAAAGACCAGTTGAAATATCAGAAACTGTTATATCTCAGTGTGCAAACTTCTTAATATTTAAATTAAACCACCCAAGAGATGTCGAATACATAAGAAAAATGTTACCAAACATCAGTGCTGAAATAGTAGAAAAACAAAAATCACTTCAACCTGGAACATGTATGGCCTTTGGAAGTGCCTTTAAAGTCCCAACTATAGTTAGAATGAAAATGCCAGATCCTGCCCCTTCAAGTAACAGCTGTGATGTTGTAAAAACATGGCAAGCAAATTAACTTGCATTTTAAAATAATTAAATATATAATCAAAATGGGTCCAGATAGTTTAATGGATAAAATATTCCCCTCCGAAGGGAAAGATAGGAGTTCGATTCTCCTTTTGGACGCCATTTGAGTAAATTTGACAAAAATTAAAACAATAGTATAATAATCCTCACTTATTCAAAGGGGGATTTTTTATGTTAAAAAGTAGAGAACAAATAGCCTTAGACAGAATAAAGCATAATGAAAAAGTAATAGAGGAAGCTAAAGAACGTAGAGAAAAATATAAAATTATAAGAGGTTCCATAGCTGCTGCCGCTTTATTAACTAGCACACTTGGAGTTGCTATGTATAGACATGCACCTGTGGATGGAGTTTTATTCTACAGAGTAGGTTATAACGATACAGAAATGGTTTCTAACGATTTTAATTATATAGACGACCAAGAATTTTATGAATCTAAAAATGGCCGTTTAATGACAAGAGAAGGAATTAGAAAATCATATATTACACCTGGAGATACTGAAACTGGTACCACAAAAGTAAGTGTTTCATTACCACAAATAGTTAGTAAAACGAATGCAAATAAATTAGTAACAGAAAGAATTGAACTAGAAGATGGTGTCACAGGTATTGTAAGAACAGTTCCTACATCAGATGAATCATTAAAAGATGGTGTGCTTGTTTCAGGGGGAGTATTAGGTACTATAGTTGATTTATTAGTTTCAAACAAATATATAAATGAAACATATTCTACTGAATCTAGATTTAATATCAAAAATAGAAAAATAAAAAGAAAAATTAGAAGAAACAAAAGATAAACAGGAAAAATCCTGTTTTTTTAATGCATTACTTAAACAAGAAATTATTTTTTATTATTGAATAACTATTTGAACATATTCTAACGCAGTATATTATTATCCTTACAAATATCAAATTCATCATAAAGGATTAAAAATAATATCATATAACATTTTATTATTTTATTGAACAAAGTTTAAAAGAATGATAAAATAAAACTATAAAATAAAAAAATATCGAAATATGAATAGGAGAGATGATAAATAATGCGGCCAAGTCAAAGAAAAAGTAGAAATTTAATAATTATAGGACTATGTGCGGTAGTTGCTATAATGGCAGTAGGTTTTGCGGCATTTTCTCAGCAACTTACTATTAATTCCACATCAGAAGTAACAAGTAATTGGAATATTAGAATCATTAACATTTCTACTATAATTCCATCAGGAAGTAGGACTACTGATGTAAGTTCTACTTGTGATGAAGGTGGAACTCCTAAACAATGCGGAGATGGACTTACAGCTAGCATATCAGCAATGCTCGTGTCACCAGGAGACTCTATAACATATAGAATAAAAATAGAAAATAAAGGTAGTTTAAACGCAGCACTTTCTAGCATTGATTTAAATTCTAATCAAAGTGATGACATAGGATACTATATCAACAAGGATAAAGATAATAATCCTATAAGCGATATAGGATACAGATTACTTGAAGATAATAGTATTTTAAATCACAATGGAGACTCTAATGATCTAGATGAAGGATATGTATATTTAACAATATATTATAAAGAATACGAGGGACAAACTTCACCTACAGGAGATAACAAAACTGTAGCTGCAACCGCAACATTCAACTTTAATCAATCGATAACCGAAGCAAGCCCAAACATTGAATTATCTACAACAGTTGCTGATTATATAATAAATAGCGCATCTAATGATTCAACATTGTCAAATGATAATACCTCGGATAATAATTTAAGGTATTCAGGTTCTTCTGTTAATAACTACATATGTTTGTCTCAAAGTGATGGAGATTCATGTCAAGATAAGCATCTATATAGAATAATAGGAGTTTTTAATAATATAAAAACCAGTGAATCAGATTCATTAAGCGAAACGAGAGTAAAAGTTGTAAAGGCAACAAATTACGGGAATAATCTCTGGGATGATGGCAAAGAAAATAACTGGGCAAGACCGGCATCATTAAATACTATTTTAAATACAACATATTATAATAGTCTCTCAAATGACGCAAAAGATATTATAGATAAAACTGTTTGGAATATAGGGGGTATGACTAATAACAATAACCCAGCAATCGGTGCATACTATAGCGAGAGAAGTCAAGCACATTATGACAATGATCCATATATATGGGAAGGAATAATGGGTATGATTCAACCTAGTGATTATGGTTATGCATCAAGTGGATGCAATCATTATTCGGATTTATTGTCATCATATTACAATGAAACATGTCGTAGTACAAATTGGTTATATACTGGAGAGAATGAATGGATGTTAGGAAGTGTGCCTGATAATACTGAACATATCTATTACATATCTCCTTCAGGAACTGTATTAAGCACTTCTTCTTTGAATTTGCGTTCAATGGAAGTACGGCCATCTGCTTTTCTTAAAGCTTCTGCCATTATAGATTATAATGGACACGATGGTAGTTTAAATAATCCTTATATTATTAAAAATAATTAAATTAACACATTTGCTAAATAAAGAGTAAGAAATTTTGAAATTGACAACAAAATTTTCCTACTCTTTTATTATTAATGATGGACTAATTATAAAACATTTGGTAAAATTAATATGTAAATGTTTTAAAGGAGGATATATTTATGGAAGAAAAATATTTAATTATAAACGCAGGAAGTTCATCACTTAAATTTTCATTGTATGAAATGCCTAGCGCTAAAGAAATAGTAAATGGTTACATTCAAAAAATAGGCGAGGGTGATAGTTTTTATGAACTAAAATATGATGGAAAAAAAGATGTAAAAGAAAAGAATATCAAAAATCATAGTGAAGCTGTTCAAACTATGTTAGATGAATTAATAGAAAACAAATTTATTAAAAATATAGGCGAAATAAAAGGCGTAGGTCATAGAGTCTTACACGGAGGAGAATTCTATTCAAAATCTACATTAATCGATGAAGAAGTTTTAAATAATATCAAATCATTAACTAAATTAGGTCCACTTCATCATCCAGGAGAAATAGCTGGAATTGAAGGAATGATGGAAGTATTAAAAGATGTACCACAAGTTGCTGTATTTGATACTGCATTTCATCAGACAATGCCAAAAGAAAATTATCTATATGCTGTTCCATATTCATGGTATAAAGAAAATGGTGTAAGAAAATATGGGTTCCACGGAACTAGTCACAATTACATAACTGATAAAATGAAAAAACACTTTGGAAGAGATGATATTAATATAATAGTATGTCATATCGGTTCTGGAGCAAGTATCGTATGTATAAAAGATGGGATATGTTATGATACAACTATGGGGCTTACTCCATTAGATGGACTTGTAATGGGAACGAGATCAGGTTCAATAGATCCATCAATAATTGAATACATTGCCAAAGAAAGAAATATGACAGTTGAAGAGATAACCAACGCTTTAAACAAAGAAAGTGGATTAATTGGATTAGCTGGTAAAAATGATTATCGTGATTTATCTAAAGCAAGAGAAGATGGCGATGATATGGCTAAACTAGCTTTAAAAATATTCTATAATTCAGTTACTAAGTATATTGCTGAATATTATTTTAAATTAGACGGAAAAGTAGATGCCTTAGTATTTACTGCAGGAATAGGTGAAAATGCATATGTATTTAGGAAAAAGGTTATGGAAAGAATTTCTAACCCAATGCACATTAAATTAGATGAAGAAGCTAATAAAGCTATTCCAGCTAAAGTTCGTGAAGGAAAAATATCAACTGATGATTCTGCATTCGAAGTATTAGTTGTTCCAACTAACGAAGAGTATATGATATTAACAGACACATATAACGTAACCAAAGGAAAATAAGACTACCTATAAAGGTAGTTTTTTCAATATGACATATACTAAAATAATTGATATAATAAAAATAGTAAAGGAGAAGATATATGAAGGATATTACATTAGTTATATTAGCCGCTGGAATGGGTTCCAGATTTGGAGGCTTAAAACAGATAGAACGAGTAGGTCCTAATTGTGAATTTATTATAGATTATTCAATTTATGATGCTATACAAGTCGGTTTTAACAAAGTTATATTTATTATAAAAGAAGAAAATTATAAAATATTTAAAGAAACAATTGGAAAAAGAGTAGAGAAGAAAATAAAAGTAGAATATGTGTTTCAAAATAATGACAACATTCCAAAATATTATGAGAAATTAAAAAATAGAAGTAAACCACTTGGCACAGCTCACGCCATTTTATGTTGCAAAAATATCATTAAGGAACCATTTATGGTAATAAATGCCGATGATTATTATGGGAAAGACGCATTTGAAAAAGGATATAATTTCTTGAAAAATAAATTAAAAAAAGATAATTATGGATTGATAAGTTATAAAGTAGAAAACACTTTAAGTGAAAATGGCAAAGTAAAAAGAGGTATATGTATAACTGAAAAAAGTTACTTAAAAAAATTAATCGAAAGTGAAGTAAAAAAGAAAAATAATATAATTGAGGCTAGACCATTAGATAGTGAAATCAAACCCTTCATTATTGGAGAAAATGGCGAAGCTTCTATGAATATGTTTGTATTTGATAGTAATATATTAAATTATTTCGAAGAAAAATTAGAAAAGCACATAAAAAGAAGAATTAATGAATTAGATAAATTTGAATATTATATTACTGACGTATTATTCGAATTAATTAGAGAAAACAAAGTAAAATGTGAGGTCATTAAAACGACATCTAAATGGCATGGTATAACATACAAAGAGGATCTTCCGGATGTAAGAAAAGCAATATTAAATTTAATAGAAAAAAAAGAATATCCAGTAAATCTTTGGAAATAAAATAATTAAAACTTATTGTATAAAAGATATATTTGTGTTAAAATGATTATGCGATAAGTTTTTATGGCCTGTTGGTGAAGTGGTTCAACACACCGCCCTCTCAAGGCGGCATTCACGGGTTCAAATCCCGTACAGGCTACCATTAATAAATTAACTAACCGATAAGGTTAGTTTTTAATTATATAAATTTAAGAAAATTTATCAATAGTCTTGAACTTAATAATAAAATAAGATATAATTGAATTATAGAAAGTAGGGTATGAAAATGAAAATTGTTAAAAATTTATTGAATTATAAGTATTCCAAAATAATACTAGGCACATTATTAGTTGTTTTAGTCGCTGTTCCATTATTGTTTACTAATAATAAGCCAAAGAATCAAGGTAAAAAAATTGCTCAGAGTCAAGATGCTGAAACATTTGCTCACACCGAAGAAAATATCATAAAAGAAGAAGAATATGAAGGTTTAAAAATAACTAACATAACACTTATTACAGATAAAGGATATACAACATTTTCTGCTGATGTAACAAACACTAGAGAAGAACCTACAAATTTTGAAAATGTTAACATTGAACTTCAAGATAAAGATGGAAACACAGTTATTACATTATTAGGTAATATTGGAACAGGTTTAAAAAAGGGTGAGACAAGAACAATTACAGCAAGTGCAAAAGGAGAATTCAAAACTGTAACTGCAAAATCAATTACACCATATCAAGGCTAAGAATATAATTCTTAGTTTTTTTATTATATGTTTATAATAAAAAAAGTTTTAAGCTAATTAATATCGCTTAAAACTTCTATATTGTCTTGAGTATTTTGTATAACAGCATCATTTGTTACATTTTCAGAAGTAACATTTTGAACTATAGAATCAGTTGATATAGGTATATTGTTATTTGAATCAATGTTTTGAATAGTAGAATTATTTGTAAATGATTCATTATTACCTAAGCCTGAAGTTTGAGTATCAGAATTAACTATATTTGCATAGTCTATTAGATCAGTGTTGTTATTAATACCTATATTCTCATCTTTAGTAAATTCATTTCTTGATTTGTTCTGATATGAAAGAGCCGCTTTAGTTTCTAATATAGCTTCTTTAAGACTAGTATCATGGCTAATTTGATCTTCATCCTCAAGTTCAATTAGTTTTAATATCTCTTCAAAACTTGTTTTACCATCAACAACTTTTTGTAAACCATCTTGAAGTAGAGTAATAACATCAGAACCACCGTAAACCAAATCTCTAAATTTTTCCTTTTCTGCATCCTCACCAAGAGCATCGCGAATTTCTTGAGTTATTTTTAAAACTTCATGGATAGGAATTCTACCTTTATATCCATCATGACAATGTTCACATCCTTCAGCATCCCATATTTCATCAATATCTTTACCTAAGACCGTTTTAAATATCTTTTTTTCATAACTAGTTGCTTTTCTTTTTTCTTTACAATGTTCACAAAGTCTTCTCGCTAACTTTTGAGATATAACTCCTTCTAAAGCAGAAGATAAAAGATATTTTTGAACATCCATATCTATTAATCTCTCAATAGTATTTAGTGAAGTGTTTGTATGTAAAGTAGATAAAACCAAGTGACCAGTAATTGAAGCTCTAACAGCTATTCTAGCAGTCTCTGTATCACGAATCTCACCAATCATTATAATATTAGGATCTTGTCTTAATATTGATCTTAAAGCTGTCGCAAAATCTAGACCGATTTTACTATTAGCTTGTACCTGATTAATACCTGCAATATCCATCTCGATAGGGTCTTCAACAGTAATAATATTAGTTGAAGAAGTGTTTAAATGTTGTAAGATAGAATACACTGTTGTAGATTTTCCTGAACCAGTTGCTCCTGTAACCAAAATAATTCCATTAGGTACTGAAATCATTTCTAACACTTTTTTATAATTTTCTTCACTAAAATCAAGTTCACCAAGCCCAGCTAAACTCATTGAATAATCTAAAATACGTATAACTATTTTTTCACCCAAACTTACAGGAAGAGAAGATACACGCAAATCTAATTCCACTCCTTGTAAAGATGCCTTAATAGCACCATCTTGTGGGAGTCTAGATTCGGTAATGTTCATTCTAGCAACAGTTTTAACTCTAGTAATTAAATAGTCTCTCATCTCTTGAGGTACCTTAGCATAATCGTGTAAAATACCGTCAATTCTAACTCTTATAAGTAAATGATCTACATAAGGATCAAAATGAATATCACTAGCACCTTTTTTAGTCGCATCCACAAGTATTTCATTAACAATATCAACAATAGGAGTCTTTTGAAAATCAAAAGTTCTCATCATATTTATCATCCCCTTTTTAAAATTAGGACTAGATTTTATCCTAAATATATTATATAATAGATTTGAGATAAAAACAATCGGAAAAGGTGAAAAAAATGTCAAGAATGAATAATAAGGGTTTTTTATTAGCAGAATCGCTAATAGTTTCAACATTCGTTTTAACAGTATTAATATTTTTATTTGTACAATTTAAAAATTTAATGGTCAATCATAAGAGAAGCTACACCTATAATAGTGTAGAAAATATCTATGATTTAGGATCACTTGCAGATTACTTTAAAAATAACGAAAGGTCAAACAACGCTTTAAGGACAACATTAAGTACCATCGGAAATAACAATAATCTAGAGATATATAATCAAAGCTCAGGATGTTTAGAGTCTGTTTTAAATCCAGGCACTGTTGGAACTTGCACAACGTTAGCTAGGACAATGGACTTAGATTATGTATTATATACAGACTCAGATATCGACAACATTAATCTAGAACAAATTAAATATCAAGATATGCGTGACTTTATCGATAAAATCGATGCGACAAAAGTACAAGATAAAGGAAGACTGTTTGCTAAATTTAAAAATGGAAATTTTGCAACTATAGCCATGGAGCAAAAAACAGAAATCACAATTCCTACGAGAACTGTGACTTATGCCTTAGGCGACGGTAATAATATAAATTGGTGGAGCAAATTATTTCCAAATACATTTACAAGCATTGATTATAATTCAACTAACAAAATGAATACTATTACGATGACGACAACAGCAAACGGATGGGAACAATTATATATGCCAATGCAAACAATAGCAGGTCAGTCATATACCATTCAATTTGATTATAAATTAGATACAGAACTAACTGGATTAAATGCTGAACACACATCACTTGCTTATCAGATACTTGCCGAAAATACTAATGAAACAGCAATCGGCACAGAACTTTCAAACTCAAATCACAAATCAGAAGATATTCATATATCAACTGGAACTCTTCCAACAAATAACGGAGCTTCAGGTACGATAACATTAAACTTTACAGCTAAAGCTAATACGTCATTATCATATTTAGTATTTAACTTTGGATTTTTAGCAGATAATAAGACGTATAAAGTAGAATTAGGTAATATGAGAGTAGTAGAAAATGTAACAGGAAGAACTGTTTATGGCCCAATGTTATCACCTAAATTTGGGCAACCAGATGGTACTCACGCGCCGTCACCACAACCAATTGTGCCAGCCCATAACTTCCGAGGATGGTTTGATGAAACACATTTAGATCAAAGTGGAAATCAAATCGAAGTAAAAGAAACAACATCTATAAGTCCATCATTATTTACTGATAATAAAGAGACAGTTACTGCACATTTTGATTAATAGAAAGGGGAAAATTATGAAAAATAAAAAAGGTTTTACGGTAGTAGAGTTAATAGCTTCATTTGCTTTAACGATGATCATCAGTGTTTTCCTCTTTGAAGTACTACTAGATGTAAAAGACATATTTATCGAAACATCGATTAAGACGAGCATTCAAGAAAAGGTTAGTATAATATCAAAAAATATTAAATTAAACCTTCCACACGCTCAGATAAATTGTTCTGGCAATTCTTGCACTGCAGGTTCAAACATTATAACAGTGAATTCTAATAATGTTAGAATTGGTTCTCAGACAATAAAAACTCCTTCTTTTGGAGGGACAAATGTAACAATAAATGATATAGTATTAAACGCCCCAGCTTGTTCTGGTAATAACTGTACATTAAAAGTACATTTTAATCTCACTCATCCAAATTTAAAGGAACCATATAATTACACGGTAGTTTATTACTATTCTATAGGTTAATCCAATAATTAAAAGATATAAAAAGTAAAAAAGAAGAGATTAAAGAAGCCAATAATCGCATACATAAAAATGGTAAATATTTAATATCGGTATCATTTAAAATACTCATAATCTGCATATGTACACTTAGCCCTCCAAACGATATAATCATGACAGTCAAAGTAGATTTTAATCTTAAAGGAATATCTTCCATGCCGATATACTTAAGACCTTGTGTCATTTCGATAAATCCATTTAACGCACTTCTGTAAACATCGTTAATAGAAAAGATATTATTTATAATAGTAGTCAAAACTAAACAAACTGTAATCACCCCGAGAATTAGCAAAAGAGTATTGATACTTTGAATTAAGGAATTAGTTATAATCACGCCAAAGCTGTCTTTATTACTAATTCTTTTTCTGTGCATCTCATTTATAGCTTTCTTAAAACTAGCTTTATCTTCTAGATTACTAGGATGATAATTTCTAAGCAATAAACCAACTATAAAATTACCTACATAATGACATATTAAAACAAGTAGGGCAGCCTCGTAATTATTTAAAAAAACACTTACAGTTCCTAAAATAAAAAGCGGACTTGCAAAAGAAGAAAACGACAAAACCTTAATAGCCTCAAATCTATCGATATCACCATTTAAATATAATTCCCTTGTATATTTGGCATTTGCTGGATTTCCTGATATAATACTCATGAAAAAAATAAACGCACATCTACTATTAATTTTAAAAAATTTATTCATAAACCCTTTAAAAATATTACTCATAAATTCGACAAGTCCATAATTGACGAGTAAATTCGATAATACAAAAAATGGAAATAAAGAAGGAAATACGTTATTTTTAAAAATATTTAATGAAAATGAGACTGAGTTTAATATACTTTCGGACTCAGTTAATATTTCATATCCTGTAAACAAAAGAAAAATCATAATTAATATACTTTCAATTTTTTTCATAAAATAATATCCTCAGAATAATTTTAGATAGAAAGGATGAGCAATATGCATAAAATAATTCAAAAAACAAAAAATTTTATTAAAGACTATTATAAAACATTAATTATATATATTGTTATATTTTGTATATTTACCATAAATTTACCATTTTACATCAGTGCACCTGGCGGATTAATTGATACCAAAAGTAGAATAAAAACCGAAGACAGTTTTAAACTAAAAGGATCTCTTAACATGACATATGTATCGGAAATTCATGCGACACTGCCAACTTACATTTGGTCATTTATAGCTAAAGACTGGGATTTAGAAAAAGAAGAAGACACAGTAATAGGAAATGAATCGGTAGAAGATATGTATAATAGAAATAAATTATTATTAAAAGAATCGAACACAATTGCCGAGTTAGTAGCCTATAAATATTCGAACATAGACTATGAAATATCAAATGAAAAACTATACGTTACATACATAGATGAAAATGCTAAGACAAATTTAAAAAATAACGATCAAATAATAGAGATAGATGGAAATAAAATACCAGATAAAAATTATATATTTTCATATGTTGCTTCTAAAAATATTGGTGATAAAATAACATTAAAAGTAATTAGAAATAAGAAAAAGATAGAAAGAGAAGCTACATTAATCGATATAGAAGGAGAGCCAAAAGTTGGTATTATGATAACTGAAAATTTTGATATTAAATCTAATAAAAAAGTTGATTTCACCTTTGACTCTTCAGAATCAGGCCCTTCTGGAGGACTTATGTCGACACTAACTATATATAGTTATTTAAATAAAATAGACCTAACAGATGGAAGAAAAATAGCTGGAACAGGTACCATAGATATAAACGGAAACGTCGGTCAGATAAGTGGAGTAAAATACAAATTAATAGGAGCTGTTAATAACAAAGCAGATGTGTTCATCGTTCCAAAAGGTGATAATTATAATGAAGCAAAAAAAGTTAAAAAAGAAAGAGGTTTTAAGATAGATATAGTACCAGTAGAAACATTTGAACAAGCTTTAAATTACCTATCGAAGTAAAAATGAAAAAAGAATATAACAAAGAACTATTAAAAGAAGCTTTAAAAGATGTAGTTCATTACGGTAAAGGATTTATCGTAACTAAATACTACTTAATTGACACGTATTTAAAAGAAATAATTCCATATAGTGATATATTATTAGTAAACGAGCCAAATGATGGATCGATGTTTTTTAAAAGAATAAAAAAGAGAAAACTGACAACTATTCACACTTTAGAAAACAAGTATACATATGAAACGGAAGATTATGACTTACTAGATTATATCAGAATGAAAAATAAAAAAGTGTTAATAGAAAATGATTTTATAAATAAAAAGAAATTAAGGAAAATTAGAACAGATAATAATTCAAAATACCTAAAAGTAATTAAATATAAAAAGATAAAATCATTAATCATAACATTTTTGATTATAATGATATCAGTAATTCTAGCCATTATAAGGAACTTCTTACCACTAGGACTTATATTAGTGCCAGTAGCCATAATATCTGAAATATTTTATTTAATATACTTATAAACGGAGGAAAGAATGAACAAAACAGAATTAATGGATTTAATAAATGACTTAAAAATAAATAAAAATGAATTTTGGATACTATCTAGCGGTGCTTTAGTTATCAGAGGAATATTAGAAAAAGCAAATGACCTAGATATAGCTGTTACAGAAAATGGATTAAAAGAATTAAAAGAAAACTATAATATAAAATCTATTGGTAATAATAAGTATATAATAACTGATAACATAGAATGCGTTTTAGAAACAAAAAAGCCATGGAAAATAGAAAAATATGAAAACTTTTACATACAAAGCATCGAAGGATATTATGAATTTATAAAAAATAGTTCAAGAGAAAAAGACAAACAAAGAATCCCATTAATTGAGAAATATATTAAAAGATAACATGTTCTTTTTAACGATTTGACAAAAACAAAGATTTTTGATATAATGTATTCGTCCGAAGGGGAGTAGTTCTGAAAAAACTTAATTCGTCATTTCGAAATATTTCCGGATTAAGTAATAATAAAATATTGAACGAGACTTTTGTACATTTAAGTGTATAATGTCTCGTTTTTTCTTATATACATTTAAATTAATTTGTCATAGTTAAAGGATACAAATTAGACAAACAAAAGAAAAAACATTTTAGGAGGAGGTTAAATGTATAATTTATTATTAAAATTATTTGGGAAAAAGAAAACAAAACAAAGAAATAAAGTTGTAGAAAGTAGTCACAAAAAGGATAATTGGACGAATGAACCAGAAGAACCATGGCAAAGTTATGATGAAGAAATGGAAGATCCATGGAAAAGTTTAGAAAACTCATCAGAAGAAACTGTTGCTTGGCCAAGTGAATCCGATGATTACATATGCATGCTAGAAGACTTAAGGAAAGAAGAACCACAAAGAGAATGTAGATTAATGGCTCCAAGAAAAAAAGAAGAGCCACATATTGTTTGTATGTTAACTTCTGGTAGAATGTTCAAAGACTTAGAAGGAAAACAAGAGATGACATCAGAAGAATATGATGAAATGATGAAAGGTCAAACCTATTCATTAAGAAGAAATAAATAAATATTAAAATAAGGGGGAATCAAAATGAAAAAAGAATTTGCTAAAAAAGATAACACTATTGTTTGTAATATTGAAGAAGCTGTAAAGTATTTAGAAGAATGCCGAAATAAAGGATTAAATATCTACATTGAATTTCAAAGCACTGGAAAAAAATATAGACTATATTCATGTGATACGACAATATTAACTGCTTATTTAGAAATAGTTGGAATATCTAGAGAAGAACATAAAATGAATTTAGAAAGAGTATTATCTGCAAAAAGTATAGAAGAGCAAGATAAAATAGCTGTGTCTGTAATAGAACGACAAAGAAGAAACAAAAATATTCCTTATGAAGAATTATATGAAGCATATATTAATTCATATAAACAAACGGCAACAAAAGTTGATGGTTCAAAGTTCCACACAATTAAAGAAGCAGTAGAATACTTGGAAGAATGTAGAAATAATGGAATTAATGTATACCTAGACTTTAATAGTGTAAAAGGTATTCAAAGATTCTATTCATGTGATATAACTATTGAAAAAGCTTATCAGCAGATATTCGGTATGTCAAAAAGTGAAGTAGAATATATAAGACAATTAGTCTTAGAAACAGACTCAGAAGAAGAAATCGAAAATATAATAAGAAAGCACTCAGAAAAAAATAAAACTTTAAACTTAAAAATCAAAAAATAACAATATTGATTATCAAATATTTAAAAAGCTAAAACTATTTAACGAAAACACCTAAAACTCTTGACTAATAGTATAAAAAAGTGCTAATATACTGTTAGACACGGAGAGGTGTTTTTATTTTGAAGAAAAATCATATGATTAAAAGTAGGTGTGAAAAGTGAAAAAAGACAAGAAAAAAGACAAAAAGAAAAAAGAAGGTTTTCTAAAAAGCGTTAGAAAAGAGATGAAAGAAGTAAGATGGCCAAATAAAAAAGAAATGGTCAAATATTCATTTGCTGTCTTAGCTTGTATAATAGTTCTATCAGTATTCTTTACAGCATCTGATCTAATAATAGCTGGTGTAAGAACGATATTGGAGGGACTATAACATGGAAAAAGAATGGTATGTTGTAAACACATATTCGGGGCATGAAAACAAAGTAAAAGAAAAATTAGAGATGCGTGCTAGTTCTATGGGTATGGAAGACTATATCTTAAGAGTAGTAGTCCCAGAATCAAAAGAAATAGATGCTAAAGGAAAAGAAAAAATCACAAAACTTTTCCCAGGATATATATTAGTTGAAATGGTCATGACAGATGAAGCATGGTTTATCGTTAGAAACACACCAGGAGTAACCGGATTCATCGGATCGTCTGGTAAAGGTGCTAAACCATTCCCATTAACTCCTATGGAAGTAGACAAAATATTAGGTTCTATGGGTATGAGTAGACTAGATGCCGAAGCTGACCTAAAAGTTGGTGAAAAGGTAAAAGTAATTTCAGGACCATTTGAAGGAATGTTCGGAGAAATTAAAACAGTTGATATTGAAAAAGCAACTTTGGAAGTTGCCATCGACTTATTCGGACAAGAAACTACTGTCGAACTTGAATTTTCAGAGATTTCTAAGCAGTAGAATATTTACAAACCATATTTTTTGTGGTAATATTAAATAGCTATATTTTTGTTAATATAGATTTAGTGGGAGATTTGAATGTTAAAAAGCGGATCATTTGAACCACCCATGAAAAAAACTTAAGGAGGTGTTTTTCGTGGCAAACGTAGTAAATAAAATTAAAATCCAAATCCCTGCCGGAAAAGCAACACCAGCTCCACCAGTTGGTACAGCACTAGGACCTGCAGGAATTAACTTAGGAGATTTTTGTACAAAATTTAATGATGCAACTAGAGATAAAATGGGAGATATCCTACCAGTTGAGATTTCAATCTATGAAGATAGAAGTTTTGACTTCGTAGTTAAAACTCCACCAGCAGCTTTCTTAATTAAAAGAGCGCTAAAATTAAAGAAAGGTTCAGCAACTGGTAAAAATGATACAGTTGGAACTTTAACAAAAGCTCAATTAAAAGAGATAGCTGAAACTAAATTACCTGATTTAAACTGTTATGATATAGAATCAGCAATGAAGATAATCGAAGGAACAGCCTTAAATATGGGTGTTAAAGTAGAAGACTAATTACCACACATTTAGTGGGAGGAAAAATCCGCAAAAACCACAAGGAGGTAAAAAAATGAAAAAAGGTAAAAAATACATCGAAGCTGCTAATAAAGTAGAAAAGAATAAAGCCTATACCAAAGAAGACGCTGTTAAATTAGTTAAAGAGACTTCTTATGGTAAATTCGATGCTTCTGTCGAAGTAGCAATGCGTTTAAACCTTGATACTAGAAAAGCTGATCAGCAACTAAGAGGAGCAGTTGTTCTTCCTAAAGGAACTGGTAAAACTAAAAAAGTTCTAGTAATCGCTAAAGGTGATGCTGCTAAAGCTGCTAAAGAAGCAGGAGCAGATTATGTTGGAGACACTGACATGATTGAAAAGATTCAAAAGGAAAACTGGTTTGATTTCGATTCTTTAATAGCTACACCTGATATGATGCCACAATTAGGTAAAATCGGTAGAATATTAGGACCAAAAGGTTTAATGCCAAACCCTAAAACTGGTACAGTAACTATGGACACTAAAAAAGCAGTAGAAGAAGTTAAGAAAGGTAGAGTAGAATATAGAACTGATTCATTCGGTAATGTTCACGCTTTAATTGGTAAAGTTTCTTTCAGTGAAGAAGACTTACTTGATAACTTAACTACATTTGTTAATTTGATAATCAAATCAAAACCTTCAGTTGTTAAAGGTACATATGTTAAAAATATATCTGTATCAGCAACTCAAGGACCTGGAATCAAAATTGATGTAAATAGCTTTGACAACTAATCCAAAGCATGTTATAATTAATTCGAAAAAGCGAATGCCGTAGACAGTAGGTGCGATTAAGCTTAATTTCCTACCGAGGATTAAATAATAATTCTTAAAAACTCTACGCGCATTAGCTAGAGTTTTTTTACAAAATATAAGGAGGTGCTAGAGTTGGCAAATCAAAAGATATTGGATCAAAAACAAAAAATTATCGACGAAATAGCAGATAAGACTAAGAACTCAAGTTCAGTAATCTTATTTGAATACCAAGGGTTAAACGTTGAAGATACAAACACTTTAAGAAGACTACTTAAAGAAAATGATTCAGAATTTAAAATTTACAAAAACACATTAGTAAAAAGAGCCTTTGATTCTTTAAAAATAGATTTAGATGAAGAATTAAAAGGACCAAAAGCAATCGCCTTTTCAGACGATGCAATAGCTCCAATTAAAGTATTATATGATTTTTCTAAAAAGCACGACTCATTAGTTGTTAAAACCGGACTAGTAGATGGTGAAATAACTGAAGAGGCAAAATTAAGAGAATTATCTACAATACCATCAAGAGAAGGATTACTTACAATGCTTGCTGGTGGCTTAATTGGAACAATCAAAGATTTAGCAATTTGTCTTGACTTAAGAGCTCAAGATTTAGAAAAAGAAGAAAATTAGAAAGGATATGATAATATGGCAAAACTTACAAAAGAAAAATTTATTGAAAGCTTAAACGAAATGTCACTACTTGAAATCAAAGAGTTAGTTGACGCTATGAAGGAGGAATATGGTGTAGATCCAAGTGCAGTTGCTGTTGCTGCTGCCCCTGCTGCTGCTGAAGAAGCTGCTGGACCATCTACAGTTACTGTTACACTTACAAGTGCTGGAGCAAACAAATTACCAGTAATCAAATTAATCAAAGAAGCTACTGGTTTAGGTTTAAAAGAAGCTAAAGCAATTGCCGATAACGGTGGAGCAGTTAAGGAAAATATTCCTACAAGTGAAGCTGAAGAATTAAAAGCTAAATTCGAAGAAGCTGGCGCTACTGTTGAAGTTAAATAATAAATCTACTAAAGGCCTGCACTACATTATGTGGTGTGGGCTTTAGCCGTTTATTGAAAGGAGAAGATATCATGAAAAATAGTAAAGAAAACGCTAATTTAAATTATATTGTTGAAGATCAAATAAATGCATTTGAAAATTTTAGAAACAATACAAATAATCAATTCAAAAATCTTGCTCCAAATAACACAAACTTAGGATACAACCCAAAAAATAATTTCCAAGGAGCACAAAAAACTCCTTATTTTAATATCGACAAAAGATATACGACCAAAAACATAACAAATTCAAAAAAAGGAGTATAATATGGCTCACTATTTTACAAACGACTATATAGAAAGCAACGAAAAACAGATAAATGTAAAAGTATCTAATTTAGACTTAAAATTTATAACAGATAACGGAACATTTTCTAAAAAAGGATTAGATTTTGGTACCAGAACACTGCTCGAAAATATAGATTTTGAAAACATTGAAGGTGATGTACTAGATTTAGGCTGTGGTTGGGGACCAATCGGAATTACTATAGCTAAAAACAAAAAATCTAAAATAGATATGGTAGACATAAATGAAAGAGCCATAAATTTAGCTAAAAAAAACGCTAAATTAAATGATGTAAATGTTAATATATATCAAAGTAATGCATTTGAAAATATAGAAAAAAAATATGATTACATCGTTACAAATCCACCGATAAGAGTTGGAAAAGAAATACTTTATAATCTATTATTTTCTTCATTAAACCACCTTAAAGAAAAAGGAAAATTATATTTGGTTGTAAATAAAAATCAAGGGGCTAAAACATTAATGAAAGATTTAAGTGTTAAAGCAAAAACTACGCTCATTGTAAAAAATAAAGGTTTTTATATAATAAGTGCTGAAAACCGTTGACATTTCCGGCAAAAGTATTTATAATTATAAATTGGCGACATGTACCCTGGGGAGGTACAAAAAATTAAAAATTTACTATGATTTAGGGGTGAAATATTGGCTTACAAAATTCAAAAAATTAACAAAAAACGCGAGAGAAGAAGTTATGCAAAAACTGAAAACGCTATTGAACTATCTAATTTATTAGACATTCAAAAAACATCATACCAATGGTTTTTAACTGAAGGAATCAAAGAAGTATTTGACGATATATTTCCAGTAGAGAGCTTTACTGGTAATTTGTCGTTGGAATTTGGTGAGTACAGTTTCGATGAACCAAGATGGAACATTAAACAGTGTAAAGAAAGATATTCTACTTATTCTGCGCCACTAAAAGTAGAAGCTAGACTATTTAATGTCGAAACAGGAGAGGTAAAAGAACAAGAAATTTACTTAGGCGATATGCCTATAATGACTGATAGCGGGTCATTTATCGTAAATGGGGCCGAGAGAGTAATCGTCTCACAGTTAGTCAGAAGTCCATCTGTTTATTATGGAAAAGAAGTCGACAAGAAAAACGGTAGAATAACCGCAACTTGTCAAATTATTCCAACTAGAGGAACATGGCTAGAACTTGAAACAGATGCCAGAGACATAGTATATGTCAGAATCGATAGAACTAGAAAAGTTCCAGTTACTACATTACTTAGAGCAATTGGATTATCTAGCGATAGCGACATAAATGATTTATTTGGTGAAAATGACTATATCTTAAAAACAATCGAAAAGGATGCCAACAAAAACACCGAAGAAGCCTTAATCGACATTCATTCGAAATTAAGACCAGGAGAACCATCTACTTTAGAAAGTGCGAAAAACCAATTAATTACGAGATTTTTTGACGCATTCAGATACGATTTAGCTAAGGTTGGAAGATACAAATTCAACAAAAAGCTAAACATTACAGATAGATTACTAGGATGTAAACTAGCTGAAACAATCAAAGATGGTAATAAGATTATTGCCGAAGAAGGTACAGTAATCACTAAAGAATTACTTGAAGAATTAAAACCTATCTTCGCAAAAGGATATGGTAAAACTGAGACGCTTATTAATAGAGATTTAGATTCATACGGAGATGTTCAAATCGTCAAAGTATATTCTAAAACAAACCCAGAAAAAATAGTTAAAATAATTGGAAATGATCAAAGTATCGACGTCAAGAGATTAACTGTATCAGACGTTTATGCTTCACTTTCATATTATTTAAATCTACTTGATGGAATTGGTAATTTTGATGAAATTGACCACCTATCAAATAGACGTGTTAGACAAGTTGGAGAATTGTTGCAAAATCAATTTAGAATCGGAATTAGCCGAATCGAAAGAATGATTAGAGATAGAATGAGTACTCAAGATGTAACAGAAGTAACTCCAAAAAGTTTAATTAACATAAGACCACTTACAGCTGCAATCAAAGAATTCTTTGGTTCATCACAGTTATCACAGTTCATGGATCAAATTAACCCGATTGCTGAACTTACAAATAAGAGAAGATTATCTTCATTAGGACCTGGAGGACTTTCTAAAGATAGAGCTGGAATGGAAGTTCGTGACGTTAATCCATCACACTATGGAAGACTTTGTCCTGTAGAATCTCCAGAAGGACCAAATATCGGACTTATAACTTCATTAGCTAGTTATGCTAAAGTAAACGAATATGGATTTATCATGACTCCATATAGAAAAGTTGATAAGACAAAATTAACTGATGAAATAAAATATATGACAGCTGACGAAGAATTAGAATATTATATCGCACCAGCTACTATTAAAACTGAAAAAGGAAAAATAGTAGAAGAGTCAGTACCTGTCAGATATCAAAATGATAACTTATTAGTTGAAAAAGATAGAGTAGACTACATGGATGTATCACCTCAGCAAATAATTTCAATTACGACAAGTGGAATTCCATTCCTTGAACACGACGATGGAAAACGTGCCTTGATGGGTGCTAACATGCAGCGTCAAGCTATCCCACTATTAGAAGCCGAAGCTCCACTAGTTGGAACAGGTGTCGAAGCAATAGCTGCTAAAGACTCAGGCGTTGTAATAATGGCTAAAGCCGATGGTGTAGTTGATTATGTCGATGCTAGAAAAATCGTAATTAAAAATGCTAAAGGAACCGATACATATTACATGGATGGTTTCGAAAGAAGTAACATGGGAACATGTTATCATCAAAGACCAATCGTTAGAAAAGGCGATAAAGTAAAAGTAGGAGAAGTAATTGCCGACGGACCATCAACCGATGATGGAGAAATGGCATTAGGTAAAAACTTAACAATTGCCTTTGTAAACTACGATGGTTATAACTATGAGGATGCGGTAATCTTAAATGAAAGATTAGTAAAAGATGACGTATTCACATCAATTCATATTAGAGACTGTGAAATAGAGTGTAGAGATACTAAACTTGGACCAGAAGAGTTCACGAGAGATATACCAAACGTATCAGAAGAAGCTCGTAAAAACCTAGATGAAAATGGTATCATCAGAATTGGTACAGAAGTAAAAGATGATGATATATTAGTTGGTAAAGTTACTCCAAAAGGAATGGCTGAGCTAACCTCAGAAGAAAAATTATTGCATGCTATCTTTGGTGAAAAAACAAGAGAAGTAAGAGATACATCTCTAAGAGTTCAGCACGGTGGCGGTGGAATAGTTTGTGATGTCCAAGTATTATCCAAAGAAGATAATGAAGAATTACCTGCCGGAGTATCTAAGAAAATAAGAGTTTATATTGCTCAAAAGAGAAAAATCGGTGTCGGAGATAAAATCTCAGGAAGACACGGAAACAAAGGTGTAATTTCACTAGTACTTCCAGAAGAAGATATGCCATACACAAAAGATGGTAAAACAGTAGATATATTACTAAACCCACTTGGAGTTCCTTCACGTATGAACCTAGGACAAATCTTAGAATTACACTTAGGTATGGCCGCTAAAACATTAGGTATTCATGTAGCTACACCAGTATTCGACGGTGCCACTAGAGAAGAAATACTAGAAGCATTAGATGAAGCTGGATTAGACCAAGATGGTAAAATGGAATTATACGACGGAAGAACCGGAGAAAAATTCGACAACCGTATATCTGTCGGAGTAATGTACATGATCAAACTAGACCACATGGTTGATGATAAACTTCACGCAAGATCTACTGGACCATATTCATTAGTAACTCAGCAACCACTTGGTGGTAAAGCTCAGTTTGGTGGTCAGCGTTTCGGTGAGATGGAAGTTTGGGCTCTATATGCATATGGTGCCGCTAACATATTACAAGAGATGATGACAGTTAAATCAGACGACGTAGTCGGAAGAGTAAAAGTTTATGAATCACTAGTTAAAGGTGAAGAACTACCTGAATCAGGAGTTCCAGAGAGCTTTAGAGTAGTAATTAAAGAATTTCAAGCATTAGGACTAGATATAACAGTTCTAAATAACGAAGGAAGATTTGTTGAACTAAAAGAACTTGAAGAAGCTGAAAAAGATACATATGTACCAGACACAGATTTAGAAAGTGAAATATTAAAAGAAAGAGAAGCAAATCAAAAACAAAAAGAATCAAATGAAAAAAAAGAGACTGAAGATAGTAAAGAACTTCAAACAGAACTTGAAAACTTCGGTTTAGATGAACAAACTGAAAAAAATGAAGAATCAGAAGAAGAAATAGAACCTACAGATGAAGAATTAGAAAAGTTGGAAGGGGAGGGTAAATAATGGATGCAAATAGCTTTGAAGGCTTAAGAATAGCCATTGCCTCACCAGAAAAAATCCGTGCTTGGTCATACGGTGAAGTAAAAAAAGCCGAGACTATGAACTATAGAACTTTAAAACCAGAAAGAGACGGATTATTCTGTGAAAAGATATTCGGACCAACTAAAGATTTTGAATGTTCATGTGGTAAATATAAAAGATTAAGATATAAAAATATCATATGTGATAGATGTGGAGTTGAAGTAACTAAATCTAAAGTACGTCGTGAACGTATGGGACACATTGAACTTGCAACTCCTGTCTCTCACATCTGGTTCTTTAAAGGTGTTCCATCTAGAATGGGATTAGTTCTAGATATGTCACCTAGAGAACTAGAAGAGGTATTATACTTCGTTTCATATGTCGTACTAGATCCAGGAGATACTCCACTAGAGAAAAAACAAACAATCAGTGATAAAGACTACCGTACTTATTATGAAAAGTATGGAAATACTTTCAGAGTAGGTATGGGAGCCGAAGCTATCGAAGAATTACTTAAAGAAGTAGACTTAGAAAAAGAAGTAGCAGATATCAAAAAGGAAATAGATGAAATAAAAGATACATCAAGTCAAAAAAGAGTTAGACTAATCAAAAGATTAGACGTATTAGATGCATTTTTAGAATCTGGAAACAGACCAGAATGGATGATATTAAACGCCCTTCCTGTAATACCGCCAGAGCTTAGACCAATGATTCAACTAGATGGTGGAAGATTTGCAACATCAGACTTAAACGATTTATATAGAAGAGTAATTAACAGAAATAACAGATTAAAGAAATTAATCGATCTTCAAGCTCCTTCTATAATCATTCAAAACGAAAAGAGAATGCTTCAAGAAGCCGTTGACGCTTTATTTGATAACGGTAGACGTGGTAAAAACATAACTGGTCCAGGTAATAGACCATTAAAATCATTATCTAGTATGTTAAAAGGTAAACAAGGTCGTTTCCGTCAAAACTTACTAGGTAAACGTGTCGATTATTCAGGCCGTTCAGTTATAGTAGTTGGGCCATCACTTAAAATGTATGAGTGTGGTATTCCAAAAGAAATGGCTTTAGAGTTATTTAAACCACATGTAATAAATGGTTTAGTAACCAAAGAAATTGCCAGCAACATTAAAGCTGCTAAAAGAATGATAGAAAATCAAGATGAAAGAGTATGGGACATTGTTGAAGAAAAAATTAAAGAGCACCCTGTACTATTAAACAGAGCTCCAACTTTGCATAGACTATCTATTCAAGCATTTGAACCAAAATTAATCGATGGTAAAGCAATTAGACTTCACCCATTAGTTTGTACTGGATTCAATGCCGACTTCGATGGAGACCAAATGGCAGTACACGTTCCAATAAGCGATGCTGCTCAAGCTGAAGCTAGATTATTAATGCTTTCAGCTAACAATATCCTATCTCCAAAAGATGGTTCACCAATCGCCACTCCTGGTCAAGATATGGTATTAGGTAACTATTATCTAACTATGGAAAAAGAAGGCGAAGAGGGAGAAGGAAGAGTATTTAGAAATAGTAATGATGTAATTATGGCATATGAAAGAAGAGAATTAACTCTTCACACTAGAATTGCCTTACCAGTAAAATCATTTACTCACAAAATATTCCCAGATAAATACATGGATAAATACTTAGTCACAACCCCAGGAAAGATAATCTTTAACGAAATTTTCCCAGACACATTCCAATTTATTAATGATGGAAGTGTTGAAAATGCGACTAAAATCACTCCTAAAAAATATTTCATAGATAAAGGTAAAAACATTCCAGAAGAAATCAAAAAAATGCCTTTAGTTGACGCATTAAACAAAGGTGCAATAGTAAGATTAATCGCACAAATATATAAAAGATATCAGACAACTGAAACATCTATTATGCTAGATGCTATTAAAGATTTGGGATTTAAGTATTCTACTTTATCAGGTATTAGTATTTCAATAGATGAATTCAAAGATTCAAAAATCAAAGAAGAAGTTATTAACGAAGCTAAAGAAAAAGTGGATAAAATAACTAAACAATTTAAACGTGGTTTAATAACAGATAGAGAAAGATACGAAAACGTTATTCAAACTTGGTTTGATGCTAAAGATAAAATATATGACGATTTAGATAAATCTCTAAAAGCAAATCCTTATTCACCAATTACCATGATGATTGAGTCAAAAGCCCGTGGTTCAATTAAAGAATACGGACAGATGGCCGGAATGCGTGGTATCATGAGTAAACCAAACGGAGATTATGTCGAAATACCAATCTTATCATCATTCGGTGAAGGTATGACCGTATCAGAATTCTTTACATCTACCCACGGTACTCGTAAAGGAGCCGTTGATACTGCTCTTAAAACAGCCGATGCTGGATACTTAACAAGAAGACTTGTCGACGTAGTACAAGATGTAATTGTTAAGGAAGATGACTGTGGTTCTGATCAAGGAATAATTGCTGAAGCCTTTATAAACTCTGACGGAACTCCAATCGAATCACTAGAAGAGAGAATTGTTGGAAGATATACAAGTAAAAAAATATTAAACCCAGAAACTAAAGAAGTAATAGTTGATAAAAATACATACATCACTGAAGCATTAGCTGAAAAGATTATTAAAGCAGGAATTACCAAAGTTCCAATCAGATCAGTATTAACATGTAAAACAGATCATGGTGTATGTAAAAAATGTTATGGACGTAACCTAGCAACAGGATTTGATGTTGAAATAGGTGAAGCAGTTGGTATCATGGCCGCTCAATCAATTGGTGAACCCGGTACTCAGCTTACCATGAGAAACTTCAACACAGGTGGAGTTGCAGGTGGAGACGATATAACTCAAGGTCTTCCACGTGTTACCGAAATATTCGAAGCTAGAAACCCTAAAGGTAAAGCTACAATATCTGAAATAAACGGTGTTGTAAGCAAGATAGAAGAAGACGGCGGAACATTTAAAATATATGTTAAAAACGACGTTGAAACTAAAGAACACGTATCAAATTACGGAGCTAAACTTGCCGTTGAAAAAGGTGAAGAAGTTAAAGCTGGTTCAAGACTTACTCACGGAGCCATCAACCCTAAAGAATTACTTGTTGTAACAGATCCAATTACTGTTCAGCAGTATATCTTATTCGAAATACAAAAAGTATATCGTTCACAAGGTGTTGATATATCTGATAAGCACGTTGAAATCATGGCTAGACGTATGATTTCTAAGATTAGAATAATCGACTCTGGTGATTCGTTATTCTTACCAGGAACAATGATAAATATAATTGAATTTACAAGAGAAAACAAGAAATTAATCTTAGAAGGTAAAAGACCAGCAACTGGAAAACCAGTATTACTAGGTATTACCAAAGCATCACTAGAAACTGATTCATTCTTATCAGCAGCTTCATTCCAAGAAACAACTAGAATCTTAACTGATGCCGCTGTTCACGGTAAAGTAGACCACTTAAATGGATTAAAAGAAAACGTTATAATTGGTAAATTAATACCAGCCGGAACAGGAGCTAAAAAATATAAAGAAGCTGAATATAGTCTAGAAAATGAACTTCTTAAAGAAGAACCTTTAGAAGCTTTAGAACAAGAACTAATGGATTAATCCACTAGTTCTTTTATTTTAATTAAAAATGTAGGAAAATACGCTCAATATATGATATAATTTTAAGTGGAAAGTAGATAATAGATAATAGATAAAGAATGCAACTAATAGTTAAATTATGGAGGATCTATGTATAGGAAAAATAAAAAAAGAAAAATAGTAATATATAGTTTACTAGGTATACTTATGCTGATGGCAGTAGGGTATGCCTCTTTTACATCTTCTTTAAAAATAAAAGGAACCTCCAAAGTAACCAGTAATTGGGATATAGAAATAACTAATGTAACAAACGGTACTAGTACCGGAAGTGCCGAAAACGGAAAAGATGAAAATGGTAATATAATTTTGCCTACATGGGATAAATTAAACGCCTATATAACATCAGATTTATATGAATCAGGAGACTCAATGACATATGTTGTTACTATAGAAAATAAAGGAACTTTGGATGCTAAATTAGATGATATAATTCCAATTCAAAATGATGGCAATGATAATGTAATAAGTAATGATGGGGTTAAAATAACATTTAGTGGATATACCAAGGGACAAATATTATATAAACAAGGTCAGTCTGGAGATAAAATAAACGTAACAGTAAAAGTAGAATATAATGATAATTATACTGGTGGACCAACTTCATTAGAAACAAATCTACAATTTAATTTTACTCAAGCAGAGTCTAAAGAAGTAGATGAAGGAGAAGTAATATCAGAAAACTCTCATAAAGTAACATATGACTATATTACTAATGGTGGAAATAAAAAAACATATGAAAGATACTATCAAGAAGGAGAAGAAATAGATTTAACAAGAAATTTAAATACCCCATATGACTTAAAAGATGAATACATATTTAAAGGTTGGAATATTAATAGTAATTCTGATGAAAAGTTAGAAACATTAACTATGGGAAATAGTGATGTACATCTATATGCGATATATACACCTGATAATATAACCATAAATAGTATCAATACGTCATCAACAACTAACAGTATAACAGTAGTAGTAGATGCTATAGCAGATAGTGGAATAAAGAAAATAGAATATTCTAAAGATGGTGGAACAACTTGGGAAGAAAGTACTCAGACAGAAGAAATAAATTCACACAATATTAATAATCTTATAGAAAATACAGATTATCCGATTAAAGTAAGAGCTATAAGCAACACAAACAAAACTATAGAACAATTAAAAGAAGATAATTCATGCATTGTAGAAGAAGGAACAGTGTACCCTTATCCTTATACAGGAGAAGAACAAACATTCACACCAATATGCAGAGGAAAATATAAATTAGAAACTTGGGGAGCACAAGGAGGATCAGTTACAGTAAACAATGTTAATTATACAGGTGGATATGGCGGATATTCAATTGGAAACATCATTTTAAACACTAATGATCAACTCTTTATTGTCGTTGGTGGAAGAGGCAAAACTGGTGAAGCCAAAGAAACTAAAAACTATGGAGACGGAGGATACAATGGAGGAGGATCAAGATCAGGATGGACTTGTCCAGCGTGTACCTTTTATTCTTCAGGAGGTGGAGGGGCTACGCATATAGCATATTCTTCTGGCCTATTATCAACATTTAATAATAAGAAAAATGACATAATAATGGTTTCTGGTGGTGGAGGTGGAAACGGATATGTTGCATCTGGCTCAAATACAAATTTTACATCGATAGCTTCAGGCGGAGGATTTAAGGGAGTAAACGGAAATAATAACGCAAATCGAGGAACAGGAGGAAGCGAAGATTTTAATGATTATTTTGGGTATGGTAATTATGCTAATACTGGAGTTTCTGATGGTGGTGGAGGCGGATATTATGGCGGTAATTATGGTTTAGACGGTGGAGGTGGAGGTTCAGGATATATAGGGAATAATGAATTATTTGACAAAAAAATGGTATGTTATAATTGTTCAACGTCCAATGAAGAAAGTACAAAAACAGTAAGCAACACATGTACAAACAGTTCTCCTATTTCCGAATGCTCAAAACAAAATGATGGATATGCAAAAATAACATTATTAAACAAGACAACAACTCCATATACAAAGAAACTACAAGTTCCAACATATATAGAAAATAATCCAGGAGAAATTACAATTACTTACCCACAAGGCTGTTCAAATTATAGCTGTTCTTATAAAATAGGAAATAATAGTGAAATTCCAGTTACAGCAGATCAAGTTACAGTTTATATTAGCAATGATTCAACCATTACAGGCTACGTTAAAGATACAAATGAAGATAGTTATGTAAATGTTGTAAGTTCATCATACTCAATAATAAAAAATAAAGTATATATAAGTTCTAGCGGCAGTAACACCACAGGATATGGAACAATTAATAAACCATATGCATCATTATCAAAAGCTTATGAAGCAGCGACAAATACATCTTCATCTACAATATATGTAATGAGCAATATAACAGAATCAAATGAAGTAAATTATAATAATGGTAAAAATATCACAATTAAAAGTTATGGCAGTCAGAAATATACCATAACCAAAAGTAGTGGTGATTTTAACATTAATAATATTACAATAGCATTTGAAAACATAAATTTTTCACTACCAAATAGTACAAGAATTTATTTAACAAATACCTCTTTAAATATTAATAATTGTACCATTACCGGAGTAAATACAGGAAACCAATCAAGTTTATGGCTTGGAGTAGATAATAACGTTAAAATCTATAATTCAAGTATTCAGGGACCATATGCAATAGGAGGAAATGGTGGTACAGTATATATCGAAAACTCAACTCTAGAAGGATCTGTAGTCCAAGGAATAATGGTTAATAATGGTTATTGTGGTAATTTTACCATAACAGGTAACACAAAAATAACAGGAAAGAAAACAGGAATACAAATGGACCCAGCTAATTGTTCTTCTTCGCTAACCCTTAATCAATTAGGAGGTAAAGCACCATACATAATGGGTAAAGAGTCTTATGGAATAAATCTAGTAAATACGAACAGTACTCTTAATTTCAATTATGGAGACATATATGGAAAAAATAAAATAAGTAACAAAGGGATATCAAACTACCGAAGTGGAACTACATTTACAGAGGTACAAGCAACAGTTGATGGCAGTACATATTATCATTCATATCTAAAATAATAAAGAACTAATGGATTAATCCACTAGTTCTTTTTTCTATAAAATTATGATAAAATAATTATATGAGAAGAATAAATAAAATAGTTTTAGGAATTTCATCGATATTATTACTTATAGGCATAGTAACATTAGGGATATATCTATATAATGACTATAGAGTAAAACATGCAATAATAAAGGTAGAATTAATAGATGATCTAGATATCGAAGTATATAGTGATATTAAACTTAAAAAACTTATAAAAAATATAAATGGTACAATAATAAAAGATGAAAAAATAGACACAAGTAAATTAGGAAAGAAAAAAATCACATTTGAATATATTAACGAAGAAAATATTAAAGTTCCATATACTTTTTATATCTATGTAGTAGACACAACTCCGCCATTAATAAATTATAGAGATACTTTAACGCTATATAAAGGATATAATGGGAATATAATGAATAATTTCTTTTGCGGAGATAATTATGATGATGAGCCTAAATGTGAAATAAAAGGTAAATATGATGTAAATACAGTTGGATCTTATCCAGTTATATTTCAAGCCCAGGATTCAGAAGGAAATATTTCAACAAACAATCTTACAATAAATATTATAGAAAAAGAAAATATCAATATAGAATCTAACTCTGAACCTACATATACATATTTTAATGATATAATTAATAAACATAAAACCAAAGATACCAAAATAGGAATAGATGTCTCTAAATGGCAAGAAGATATAGATTTTAAAAAAGTAAAAGACGCAGGAGTAGAGTTTGCTTATATCAGAGTAGGGTATCAAAAAGAAATAGATGGAAAATACTTAATCGATGAAAAATTTAAAAGAAATATTGAAGGATTTAATAAAGAAAATATAAAAGTAGGAGTTTATTTTTATACATATGCAAGTAATAAAAAAGAAATAAAGGATCAAGTAAAATGGATAGTAAAACAAATTAAAGACTATAAAATAGACCTCCCAATAGTATTTGATTGGGAAAATTGGGATAAATATAGAGACTTTAACTTAAGTTTCTATCATTTAAATGAACTTTCAAAAACATTTAAAGAAGAAGTAGAAAAATATAAATATAAAGCAATGCTTTATAGTAGTAAATATTATTTAGAAAACGTCTGGTTAAAACAAAACGATCCAGTATGGCTTGCTCATTATACAGAAAATACTGATTATAAAGGAAAATATAAAATCTGGCAAATATGTGATGATGGAAAAATAGACGGAATACAGGGCACTGTTGACATTGATATAATGTACTAAATAGGAGATGTATATATATGAAAATGGAAGAATTATATTATGAATTATCTAAAAGAGATTCTCTAAGAGACAACAATTATTTGTTTGAATGTTTGGAAGCATACAAAAAAAGCGATAGGCCGCACAAAAACATTAAAACTGGAAAAAGATACTCTAATTTTTATGAATTTCTAACGACCAACAAAATGGAAGATAAAACTAAAAT
>JAFWYR010000007.1 GCA_017522615.1 Bacilli bacterium
CTGGTCCTGTTAAAAGAGCTACTTTCCCTGTCCATGTATATGCAGTTTCATTATTATATGGTCCTACATTATATGTTCCATCTATTATATTAGAATTTGAACTTAAAGTACTAGTATAATATGTTCCGTTTAAATATGTTTTAAGCTCTGAATCTAATAACACTGTTCCTGTTTTACTTCCGTTTGTATAATCTCCTGCAGGCAAATAATCTTTTGACCATATATTACATCCATATGAACCTTGTGAACAATATGTTCCACCTGCGCCATTACTAGAAGAATCTCTTAGACCTTGACTATCAAATTCACCTTCTGTACTACTCGATTCTTCGCCTTTATAACCAGTTAAATCTATTCTTTCATCAGAAATAATTTTAATACCAGTTGAATCTATCCCAAGTATTCTCCAAATATTTCCTGCAAAACTTAAATAATTTCCAGGATTACTTCCTTTATAAGTATATGTTCCATCTTGGTTATCATAAAGTCCATCACCAGTTGTGACAGTATTTGCTTTTAAATCTTCAACTGTATAAGTTGGTATTGCTGGTGAAGGTGAATCACTTGTCTGTGAAAAATTTAATTTAGCTACAATATTTGTTCTAAGTCCATCTCCTGTTGGTACAGTATTAATATCATTATATGATACTGTTACTGTTATCGTTGTCTCATCATTTGGTGCAAGTATTATTGGTGATGTACTTAAAGATGCATTTGTTGGGCTGGTTACTACTGCAATTGCATCATTTCCTCCAGTAAGTTCTATACTATCTAGTTTAGCATTCAAGCTTCCTTTATTTTCTACTACTACATCATATGATATTGTAGATGTTCCTGGTGTCGTTAAATTGCATGCAAACGTTGCTACTAAGTTACTTGTTTTTTCGGCAAGTGTACTTGTCGCATCTACCGCATTCTTATAACTTACTCCACCCTCTTTAATATGTACATCCCATGTACTTGTTACTTCTGATGTTGAGTTTATTGTTAGCTGCTGACTAAATGCCGCAAATCCTACGGCCATTATGGCGACTATCGCACATAAGCCTATTATTATATAATTTCTTTTATTTCTCTCACTTTGTTTCATTATTTACCTCCTTTATTATCTATATAATAACAAATGAAGATTAGTTAGTTCAATAAAAAGTGATTAAATAATTCTAATTTGACTATTTTTTACATTAAAAAAGTGACTTTTGTTTAGTCACTTTTACTCATCTTTATATGGCACGTGAAATATTTCTGTAAAATAATTTTCTTGTCCTACTCTGTTAATTCCAGTAGAACCTGTATCATCTGAAGTTATTTTGCCTGTGTCTGTGTTTAGAGTAGTTATGTTTACTCCTCCTCCACTTCCAGATGTGTGAACTACTGTAATTTCATGATTTTCTTTGTTAACGCTTGCGATAACACCGATGTGCTGGTAACCATTTGGATTAAAGGCTAAATCTCCTGGTTTAACATTTTCTAAATCATTACCGATAAATGCCGATATGTTTTCTTCCCCTACCATATTACGGTAAGTTGTTGTATTGGCTGGTTCTTCTATTTCTATTCCAGCGTTTTCCATACACCATGTTACTAAACCAGAACAATCTAAAGTTCTTTCATTATATGAGCCATCTTCTCTTTGAATTATTTCCTTTGTCCAGTCAAGACCTTTTAGACTAGCTCCATCATGTCCAGATGAATAATCTAAACAATATGGTAATTTAGGAAATTCACTTGATATAAAGATTGCTAAATTGGTTACTATCTCTCTTTGATTTTTCGAATTCCCAATTATTTCTTCCATTCTTATCTTATATGGTTCTAAATCTATATCTCTATTAAAATCACCCTGAATTTTACCCATTTCTGGCAATATAGATTTTTCTTCGGTTTTTTTATAATTATTATTTGCTGGAGCTGGAGGTCCGATGAAATCTTCATCAATGTTTTCTTCTAAAACTGGTCCAATAAAGTCTTCGTTGTTATTTGGATTAAAATCCATTATGTTTGGTAATATATTATTTAGATTATTTTTTGGTGCTGCTTTATTGATTTTTAATTGAGTCGGTATATTTAATTTTGGTTTTATAATTGTAGCTTTACCCATCTTATAATTCCTCACTCATTTTTTTATAAAAATTATACCTTTTAACTGCTGCTTCTTTATTTTTAACTAACATCTCATCGGCTTTTTCTTTATTTATCGATTTTAACATGGTATATCTCGTTTGACTATTTAAAAATTCATCATATAAATCAAAATCAGGTGTTTTACTATCTAATGTTAGTTTCCCATCATATCTAAAGATTGGAAAATATCCACATTTTGTAGCTAGAGATTCCATGTTAATAGACTGCCCCATACCTTTTTTAATACCATGAGCTATACAAGGAGCATAGGCAATTATTATAGATGGTCCTTCGTGAGCGTTAGCTTCATTTATAGCTTTAATAGCTTGCATCATGTTTGCTCCTAAACTAATGTGGGCAACATATGTATTTGGATATGACATAGCTATTCTAGCTAAATCTTTTTTAAAGGTCTTTTTACCACTTGAGGCAAATTCAGCGACAGCTCCTTCTGGAGTAGCTTTTGACATTTGCCCTCCAGTATTTGAATAACTTTCAGTATTTAATACTAATATGTTGATATTTGAGCCTGTTGATAGAACATGATCAATTCCACCGAAACCAATGTCATATGCCCATCCGTCGCCACCTATTGCCCAAATTTTTTGAGCTACTATATAATTTTTTAGTTCTTTTAATTTTGGATGTTTTTCAAAGTCTATGTTTTCATATACTTCTTTGGTTATATCGAAATCATTTGAATTATTTAACCATTTATCAAATAATTCATCTTCGTTTTCTAACATGTATTTTCTTACCTTGTTTTTGTTTACTTCATATCCTTTTAATATTCCAAAACCGAATTCAGCATTATCTTCAAATAAACTACTAGCCCATGGGACTTGATAAGGTAGGTTTGGAAGTTCACCACCATAAATTGAAGAGCAGCCTGTTGCATTAGCAATTACTAAATTATCAGTTAGCTGAGTAAGTAGTTTAACATATGGAGTTTCACCACATCCAGCACACGCTCCATGGAAAGCAAATTTAGGTTTTCTATTTTGACTTCCTTTGACGGTGTTTTTATTTAAATTTTTTTCTTTGATATTTTCTTCTAAATATTCAAATGTTTCGGTATCCGCTTTTTTAATACTATCTAGAGCTAGTGCTTTTACACCTTTTAATCCTGGGCATGTACTCACACATACTCCGCAGCCTGTACAGCATTTAGAATTAATGGCTATTGTATAGTAATGATTTGGCATGCCTAAAGCTGGCTTACATCTTTCTTTGATTTTTTCTGGAGCTTTTTGATACTCTTCTTCATCTAGAATATATGGTCTTATTACTCCATGTGGACACACTAAGCTACACTGACTACACTCGATACAATTATCTTTTATCCATGCTGGTACACTGTCGGATAAATCTTGAAGTTCTGGTTTAGTATGTTTAAATGTTCCATCTTCATAACCTTTAAAATCTGAGACTTTTAATTTGTTGCCCATTCTATGAGTTAGAGCTTCATATAGATTATTATATTTAAATTCTAACTCTTCTTCCATAGAATCTAATTCTATTTTGTTTATATTTTCTTTGACATCTGATAAGGCACTAATATTAGATTCTACTATTATTTTACTTTTGGCACCGAATTTTTTATCGATAAAACTCTCTAATTTAGAGTCCTTATCCAAATCTAGAAGTAGTAAAATAGCTTTAGCCATTATCATACTTATTTTTCTTCCTAGGTTGTGTTTTTCAGCTATAGAGCTTGCATCTATTGTATATAAAGTTATATTCTTTTCTTTTAATATTTTTTTGTATGGGTTTAGAATATCTAATATTTCATCAGCTGTTTTATTTGTATTGATAAGTAGACTCCCATTTCCTTTGATATTACTAATTGGATCAAATACGCTTAAGTAACTTTCTTTGGAAATAACTATAAGTTTTGGATTGCTTACTAGATATGGAGCTCTTATTTTTTTATCATCGTATCTTAAATTACTTCTAGTTACACCACCTGATTTTTTAGAATCATATTCAAAATATCCTTGAACATATTTGTCTTCGCTTAAAATATCAATTATTGATTTAGCAGCTGAAACTGAACCATCACTTCCATAACCGTATATAAGCATTTCATTTGATGTATCTAGATTTAAATCACTATACATTAAACTTAAGTTGGTTACATCATCTTCAATTCCAATAGTAAAATTATTTACTGGGTTATCAAGCATGTCATATATAGCTTTAATCATTCCTGGAGTCGTATCTTTACTAGACAGTCCATATCTTCCTCCAACTATTTCGATATTTTTATCTTTTAAAGCTTCAACAATATCTAAATAAAGTGGTTCGCCAATACTTCCTGCTTCTTTTGTCCTATCTAAGACAGCTATTTTTTTAACACTTTGTGGTAAAACTTCTAATATTTTTTTCTTAGAAAATGGTCTATACAAATGAACTTCTATTAAACCATAGTTTCCTAGATAATCTATAGTTTCTTTAATTGTTTCACAAACTGAACCCATAGCAATTATTATTTTTTCAGCGTCTTTAGGTCCATAATAATTAAATGGTTTATAATTTGTTTTAGCAATTTCGTTTAATTTATTCATGTATTTTTCGACTATTTCCGGAACATTATCATAAAATTTATTTCTAGATTCTGTCATCTGAAAATATATATCAGAATTCTGATTTGTACCTCTAGTTACAGGATCTTTTGGATTTAGAGCTCTATCTCTAAATCTTTTGATATTATTATAAGATATTAAGGGTTTAATTTCTTCTTCATCTAAAACATCTATTTTATTTATTTCATGACTTGTTCTAAAGCCATCAAAGAAGTGCATAAAAGGTAGTGATGCTTCTAAAGTACTTAGATGACTTATTAAACTTAAATAATAGGCATCTTGGACAGATGATGATGCTAGCATACAAAATCCTGTTTGTCTTGTACTATATATATCTTGATGATCACCAAATATACTAAGTGCGTGAGTCGATAAACTTCTTGCGGCAACATGCATAACAAATGGCCACATTTCACCAGCTATCTTATACATGTTTGGAATCATTAATAATAATCCTTGTGAAGCTGTATAAGTGGATGCGAGTGATCCCGAATTTAAAGCTCCGTGACATAGACCTATTGCTCCTGCTTCACTTTGCATTTCGATTACTTCAGGAACTGTACCTAATATATTTTCTTTTCCTTTTGAAGCCCATGAATCAATCAATTTTGGCATGGGAGACGAAGGAGTTATTGGATATATTCCCGCTATTTCTGTAAAAAGGTATGAAGCTCTCCCACAGGCTTCATTTCCATCACATGTTATTTTTTTCATTTTTTCACCTTCCTAAAAGATAAAGTATTTTTTATACTTTATCCTATTTCTTCCTCAGAACAATTTTCTTTTGCATCACCATACTGTACAGTAAAATTATAACTGTCACCAGATTTAGAGATTAAAACTTTTGTTCCAGAACTGTATTTGTTTCCAGTTATTGGACTTTTTAAATCTGATTCAATAAAGCCACCAGCTTCTAACTGACCTATGGTAACTTGTGTTGGAGCAGCATTTGATGTATTAGCTAATACATCAGTTACATATGATTTAGCCCCTTCAATTATATTAGTTTCCTGAGTTTTACACGTTCTCACTTTGCCATCTTTTACATTTTTATCGATAACTGATACAGCTATAATTGCTAATATTCCAATAATTACAATTACTCCTAATAATTCAGCTAATGTAAAACCTTTTTTATTCATTCAAATCACCTCGCAAAATATTTACATTTTTTTGATAATCACTACTATCTGTTATATATGAACCACAAACTACTATGTCGGCATCTCGGACCTTTTTTATAGTTTGATTGTTGATTCCACCATCGACTTCTATTTTAAATGATAAATGATTGTTTGTTCTATGATTTTTAATCATCTTTATTCTACCACTTATATCGATGAATTTTTGTCCACCTTTTCCTGGTGGAACTGACATTATTAATATTAGATCTACTTTATCTAGATATGGATATATTTTTTCAATATCGGTATCTGGATTAATAGCTAGACCGACTTTAACATTTTTACTTTTTATATAATCTATATATTTTTTTGGATTATCCGTAGTTTCTATATGAAAAGTAAAGTATTTAGGATTAAATTTTAAGAAATCATCGACATATTTTTCTACATCATAAACCATTAAGTGAACATCAATTGGTTTATCTATATCTTTTACGTTTTTTTCAATATCATTTATATCTAAAGTTTTATTTTCGGTAAATTTCCCATCCATAACGTCAAAATGTATTTGATCTACGGCTTTATTTAATTTATCGATTTTGTCTTTTTCATTTTGTATTTTTAGAAAGGATCCTGCGATTATCATATACCTCACCTACTTTACAAATTTTATATAATTTTCATATCTACTTTTAAGAATAGTTCCATCTTCGACTTTAGCTTTTACTTCACATTTATTTTCATGAATGTGGATACAATCGCGAAAATTACATTTGTCTCTATATAGATTAAATTCAGTAAAATTGTCTCTAATATCAGCTTTGGTCATACCGGTAAACTCTAAGGCAGAAAAACCTGGTGTGTCGGCGACAAGTCCTCCTTCAATTTCTAACAGTTCAGTATGTCTAGTCGTATGTTTTCCTCTGTTTAAAGCTTCTGATATTTCATCTGTTTTTAAATTTAAATCTTTATTAAGTTTATTTAGTAATGTTGATTTACCAGCTCCAGTTTGGCCAGTAAATACACTTACTTTATTTTTAAATATTTTTTTGATCTTGTCTATTTCGGTATTCATGTAGATTTCATAACCTATTTTTTTGTAATAATCTATGTATTTTTTTATTTCTATTTTTTCATCTTCGGTTAATAAATCATATTTTGTAAATATTATAATAGGTTTTATATTGTTATATTCTATTATTGTTAGAAATTTATCCAATAGATTACTTGAAAAATCTGGTTTTTTTAAACTCGTGATTATTATAGCCTCATCAATATTGGATATTGAAGGCCTATATAACTCATTTTTTCTTGGTAGTATATCTATAATATAGTTTTCTTCATTTATTATTACTTCATCACCTACAAGGGGGGTTAAATTCATATTTCGGAATTTACCCCTAGCTTTACAGGTGTATAATTTATCAGCTTTTACAGTATAGTCGTTACTTATCTGTTTTATTATTTTACCTTGTTTCATTAGTTTGTAGTTTTTTCTTCTTCAGGTGTATCTTTTACACATTTTCCAGTTGAATCTTGTCTGTATCCTGTGTTACAGATACATTTTTTACTTGTTTTATCATATGTTGCATTTGAATCATCACAGGTTGTATCTTCTTTCTTTTCTTGATTTTGAACGACTTTTATTCTTAAGTTAGCTCCTTTGGAAACTTTACTACCAGCTGCTTGATTTTGATATATTATGGTTCCATTTTGAGATGTTGCATCTTCAACATATGTAATATCGATAGTTAAGCCATTATCTGTACAGAATTTGTTTACACTATCAACGGTATATGTTCCATCAGTGAAGTTTGGATAACTCGTATAAAAACTTGGGATTGTAAATGTAATTGAATCACCTTTACCTAATTTTTTTCCAACTTCGACATTTTGAGAAATAATAGTTCCTTCTTTGACATTATCAGATGTTGTGACATCTTTTGTTTCTGATAAAACTGTAATTCCAGCTTTTTCCAGTTCTTTTTTCGTCTTTTCAAAATCTGCACCTTTATAATCTTTAATAGTTATTTTAGCACTACCTTTTGAAACAACTAAGGTAACTTTAGTTTTATTTTTAACTGTTTTACCTTTTTTAGGATCAGTTTCGATTACTTTTCCTTTTTCTACTTTTTCATCTTTTTTCTTAGTTTGCTTAGAATTAACGACAAGTCCTTTGTCTTCTAAAAGCTCTGTAGCTTGTTTGACTGTCATACCTTCAACATCAGGAATTTTTACATCTTTATTTTTAGGAATAAAGAAGAATATACATAAAGCAACTATTAATAAAGCGGCAATAGAACCTAAGATGATAAGAGCTTTATTAACTTTCTTTTCACTTTTTTCTTCATCATCTGAACTTCTAGAAGATCTTTCTGCCCTTCTTCTTTTTGGCATATCTTCTTCTCTATCGTCAAAGTTTTTCTCTTTGTATTCATATATTATTTTTGGTTCATCAAATCTGTCTTTATTGAGGGCAGTTTTTAAATCTTCATGCATTTCGTTTACATCTTCATATCTGTTTTTAGGATTTTTAGCAGCTGCTCTTAAAATTATATTTTCAATAGATTGAGGCATTTCTGGATCATATTCACAGATACTAGGAATTGGTTCATTCATGTGTTTAATAGCAACTTCTACTGGATTTTCTCCTCTGAATGGGACATGTCCAGTAACTAGTTCATACATTAAAATTCCTAGGGAATATATATCACTTTTTATGGTTGCCTTTCCACCGTTTGCTTGCTCAGGCGGTATATAATATACTGTTCCCATTACACTGTTTGTTTGAGTTAGTTCTCCAGCATTTAGAGCTACGGCAATACCAAAGTCCATTATTTTAACTCTTCCATCTTCTAGGATTATTACATTTTGTGGTTTGATATCTCTATGAATTATGTAACTTTCATGGGCATGAGATATTGCTGATGTTAGCTGAAGCATTATATCGATAACTTCAGGAAGAGTTAGGCTTCCTCTTTTTTTAATTAGTTGTTTTAAAGTTTTTCCTTCAACATATTCCATAACTATAAAGTATTTACCATCATCTTCGCCGACATCATATACTTCTACTATGTTTGGATCATTTAGGGAACTTGCAGATATAGCTTCTCTTTGAAATCTTCTAACAAATTTTTCATCTTCTGCTAGATCACCTCTCAATATTTTTACAGCAACTTTTCTATTTAATATTGTATCTAAGGCTAAATATACGTTAGCCATTCCACCTTCACCGACTGATCTAATTATTTCATATCTTTCATTAATCATCTGACCTCTGGTTATCATTCATTTTCCTCCTTTTTTAAATATGCGACTGAAATGTTGTCTGTTCCCCCTCTATTATTAGCTTTGTTAATTAATTTTTGAAGTTTATCGTCAACTGATAAATCACTATTTAAAACGTTTTCTATCTGTGAATCTTCTAACATTCCGGTTAACCCATCACTACATAGGAATATTCCTTTTACATCTCTTTCGACATCGAATATGTCCATTTCAACTGTCATGTTGGCTCCTAGGGCTCTCATAAGGACATTTTTCTTTGGATGATCTTTAGCTTGTTCTTCGGTTAATTCTCCAGATTTAACAAGTAAATTAACTAATGTATGATCGTTAGTAATTTTATATAATTTATCTTTTTTTATTGCATATCCAGAAGAATCTCCGATATTTCCATATAATAGAAATTCATCTGTAAGTAAGGCCATTACTATAGTTGTTCCCATACCTTCACTTTCCGGATTATCTTCGACATATTTATATAAAAGCATATTTGCTTCACTTACTATTTCTTGCAAGAATTTAATCGCATCTTCTTTTTGTCCAACTTTATATGTGTCCATAAATCTTTTACCAATATGAGTAATAGCGATTGAAGATGCTATTTCTCCTCCTTTGTGGCCACCCATTCCATCAGCTAAAGCTAGTAATATTTCACCGCTTTCATTTTTAACGATGGTAACGCTATCTTCATTGTGATCTCTGACTTTGCCAGGGTCAGTCAAATAAGAATATTCCATTTATTTTTCCTCCTTGTAGTTTGATCTTAATTGGCCGCAAGCAGCGTCCACTTCACTTCCAAATTCTCTTCTAACTGTTACATTTATATTATTTTTCTTTAATGTGTCATAGAAATTCATAATAGTCGTTTTATCAGAAGCTGAAAACTCTATATGACTTGTCTCATTGTATGGTATTAAATTAACATATGCGTTTAGTCCTTTTAATAATTTGGATAATTCTATAGCATTTTCTTTAGAATCATTTACTCCTTTTAGCATAATGTATTCAAATGTAACTTTACGGTTATTTTCTTTTAAGTAATCTCTTACAGCTTCAATAACCTCTTTTATAGGATAAACTTTATTTATTTTCATTATTTTACTTCTTAGGCGGTCGTTTGGAGCATGAAGAGAAATTGCTAGATTAACTTGTCTATGATCTTTAGAAAATTCTTTTATTTTAGGAACTATACCACAAGTAGATACAGTTATGTGTCTAGCTCCAATGGCAATTCCTAAGTCATCGTTTATAATATCGATAAATTTCATTACATTATCATAATTGTCAAAAGGCTCACCGATTCCCATTAAAACTACATGAGAAATTCTTATATTTTGTAGTTTTTCAATAAGGAGTATTTGAGTTATCATTTCATATGTTTCTAAGTTTCGTCTTTTTTTAAGTCTTCCACTTTCACAAAAAGCACATCCCATGTTACAACCGACTTCTGTCGATACACATAAGCTATTACCATAATCGTGATTCATCAAAACAGCTTCTATTTTTTCATTATCTTTTAAGTTAAAAAGATATTTGTGAACGTCTTTTCCATCTTGAGCTTTGATGATTTGTGGTTCGTAAAATTCAAAATCCTCTTTTAATTTTGTAATAATTTCTTTTTTTATATTGGTCATTTCGTCAAAACTTTTTACTCTTTTTTTGTATAGCCAATCGTATAGCTGACGAGCTTTGAATTTCTTCTCACCAATATTTTCAAAATAATTTTCTAATTCTCTTCTTGTCATGTTATATATGTTCATATTTCCCACCTTAATTAATTATAACAGAAAAAGGTAAAAAAAAACAGAAGTTACTCTGTTTTTTCTAGTTTTTTAATCAATAAATTGCATAGCTATACATATAGCGAAGAAAAGAAAACCTAAGAAAGCAGTGAGTCTCGTTATAAAAAGCTCTCCTCCTCTTTCTTTTCTATGAGCAAAAAGTTCATCATTTCCACCCATAATACTACTTGATGGGCTGACAGCTTTTCCGCTTTGAAGTAAAACGATAGCTATTAATAAAATTGATACAATAATTAAAAGTATTTTCAAAGTAATCCCTCCGACTTCTAATAATTTACCATAAATTTATTAAAAAATCAATGGGAATAGATTATTTTGATTATATTATATAAATTATTCTTCTTTACTTTCAATATGGATTAGCCCTCTTTTTATCTCTTCTAGAGCTTTTCCTATGTTTTTTGCTGATTTATATTCACTTTCTTTTATTTGATAATGTTCTGTTTTTTCCATTTCGTGTGCTCTTTTAGCAGCTATATTTACAAGTAAATATTTAGAACTTACTTTTTGAAGTAGTGAATCAATCGATGGATATAACATTTTACCACGCTCCTTTATTTTAAATTATATATCTTTTATTTTTCAAATACAATAAAAGTGGAAAAATTTGACATTATTTAACACAATGTTTTTATTAAAAAACTAGTGTATTAAATTTGTACACTAGAATAATTGTTATATTATCCATCTAATTATCGTTTAAGTCTATATAATCATTTGAAAAATTATGAACACATTTTCTATAATTCTCATATAAAAACGCAGTAAGAAAAAGAAAACGAAGATTTTCACTATAAATATTATAATTACTAGCCTAAGTTTTCATTTACTGCATATTTTTTGTAACAAAAGTTACAAGGAATATCCTTGTTTCCAGTCTTCGACTTATGGATTTTAAACTCATAAGACATAGTATCTGGAAAATGCACGGCGAAACTCACTCACCGAACTAGTTGCAATACACATAACCATAGCGGTCAACGGTACAACCCCCGCCCGGCGAATTATCGCCGGTACTGGCACTGCCATTGGGCATAGCAGTGATATACAAGATGCCCACAGAACAGTTACTGAAGCCATCAGCGGCAGGGCAAGATCCTCCATTTGATGTAAATGTAGCCTGTAAACCTTCAATAATTCCTCTATTAGATGCATAGTAAGAAGAATTTCCTCCTTGTAAACATACTGGCTCATTTATAAATGAAAATTTTTGACATGCCCATGCATTTTGAATTACATTGTTTCCATCTAACTCATATTTTAAAAACCATGTTGTTCCATTTTGCCATGAACTAAGCTCAGTATAGTCTGAAACTCCATCTGTTACTGTGCTTGTCCCTATTGTTCTTGTATCTGTATGATATGCATATACTGTTGTGTATGTTGGTATTGGTGGAACTGGTGAATCATTAGTTTGTGAAAAATTAAGTTTTAACTCTAGCCCCCATGTTGTTACTTCTGGCTGAGAA
>JAFWYR010000008.1 GCA_017522615.1 Bacilli bacterium
TGGGTTGGGCGTTCAATATGCACGGCGTAGAGATTGCCGGCAAGACGGGAACAACAAACGAAAATCGTGACGCGTGGTTTATGGGCATAACTCCAAAACTTGTTGCAGGAGCGTGGGTTGGTGGCGAAGACCAGTCTATATATTTTCTTCCTTTAATGATAAATTGTGTTCTAGAGATATACTGATGATTTCATTGATATTGCTATCAAAGGTAATATCTTTTTTAAATGGTATTATTTTTTTCATAGTTTTCCTCCTCGTTTTAATTATATTTGGTTTTGCTAATTTTTATGATATCTTTTCAAATATATCACTAGCATATGTAAAATTAGCTTTGCCAAAAAAATTTTCTATATATGCATCTCTATCATTTTGATAATCTAAATAATAAGCATGTTCCCACAAATCAATATTAAATAATGGAATTAAATCATATGATAATGGTGTTTCCTGATTTGGTAAATTAATTATAGTTAAATTTCCGCTTCTAGTAACTAAGAACGTGTAACCAGAACCAGTCATCATTTTAGCTTTCTCTATAAAACTATTTTTGAAATTTTCAAAATTTCCGTATATTTCATCTATTTTTTCTTTTAATTTTCCTTTTGGATATATTTTTTCTTTACCCAAACTATACCAATATAGATTGTGATTTAAAACCCCTCCAGCATTAAATAATATTTGATTTCTTTTTCCCATTGGAAATCTATCTATATTTTTTGGTATTTCTTCTATCGGCATTATATCTATTTTTATTAGTTTATTTAAATTATCATTATATTTTTTATGATGTTTATTATAATGAATATTTACTGTTTTTTCACTTATATCCGGCTTTAAAGCATTATATTGATAAGGTAATTTCATAAGTTTATACATTTATTTCCTCCCAACTTAAGTATATTAAAAAGTATTATTTCTAATACTTTTTTCAACATTAATTATATTTAATTGATAGACGTATTCTTTTTTATTTAAAGAACAAAAGTGCCAAATAAATTTGTCACTCTCCTTACCTCACGGCAAGGCCTTTCTACTTCACCGAAATCTTTGATTTCTCACATAGACCAATTTCGGATGGTCGCCACCCTACTGTAATTTTGTAACATTTTTTATTTCTTACTTTGTTTTATACTAATCCTTTCATATATATTTTTAATCCTTCAAACATTATATTGTAACTTGCATTATAGTCTCTATCATGATTACTATGACATTTTGGACATTCCCACTTTCTTATACTTAAGTCTTTTATCTTTTGGTTTTTGTATCCACATATTGAACATATTTGACTTGATGGAAAATATCTATTTATTTGATATATTTTCTTTCCTCGCCATATTCCCTTATATTTAAGTATTCTTATTATCTCTGATAGTGGTATATCTGTTAGTGGGCGAGCAATATGTTTATTACTTTTCATATTTTTTATGTCTAAGTCTTCTGTCACTATTATGTCATTTTCATTTACGAGTTTATTTGTAATATCATGTATCAGATACTTTCTAATGTTTTTTAGTTTCATATATAATCTTTGAATCTTTAATTTTAATCTATATCTATTTTTACTTCCAGGAATGCATCTAGAAAGTCCCTTTTGAAGTCCTTTTAATCTTTTATTTAATGTTTCTTTTTTAAATTTATTTTCTATTTTTTCATTATATGATGTTATTATTACATCTTTTATTCCTAAATCTATTCCTATTATATTTTTAGGTTTTATTATTGGAACAACTATATTTTCTTCTACTAATACACTTACGTAATATTTAGTACTTTCTCTTCTTATAACCGCACTTTTTATTTTTCCATTTATTATTTTATTTCTATATCCTCTTATTTTTAATTCTTTTAATTTAGGTAATGTAATTAATCTATTTTTTAAATCTAATCTTATACTGTTATATTCTTTTCCTTTATAAGTGCTTATAATATTATTAGTTTTATAACTATCATGAACTCCTTTTTTCTTAAACTTAGGATAACCAAAATTACTTTTAAAAAATCTGTTATAAGCATTATCTAAATCAAATATACTACATCTAAGTAAGCAGCTATCTACTTCTTTTAAAAATGGATATTCTATATTTAATGATGGTATTTCTTTTATTTGTTCATATGCACTTTTACTCTTTTTAGTATTTTTATATTCTTTTATCTTCTCTTCTAGAAAATGATTATATATAAATCTTGATATTCCAAATGATTTATTTATTATTTCTTTTTGATAATCATTTGGATACATTCTAAATATATAAGCTTTATATATTTTCATAGTTTTTACCCCCTTAAGTTAAATATACTACCCATACATTTGTTTGTCAATGCTTTTTTTACAATAAGTATGACTTTCCTATTATATAAAAAAAGAAGATTTATTCATCTTCTTAATAATTACTTCTTCTTCTAAGGAATGATGGGATAACTGTATCTTCATCATCTAATCCAGCAAGTGGGTTAACTTCCTCTTCTACTTTCTTTTCTCTTTCTTCTTTAAATCCTGTTGCGATTACAGTAACGATTAATTCATCTGTGAAGTTTTCGTTAATAACCGCACCAAATATTGTATTTATATCTGTGTTTGCAGATTTTCTGATTGCTTCAACAGCTTCTTCTACTTCAAATAAAGTTAAGTTTGGTCCACCAGTAACGTTGATAATTGCATCCGTTGCTCCATCTATGCTTGTCTCTAATAGTGGGCTTAATACTGCTTGATTAGCTGCTTCTATTGCTCTATCTTCTCCAACTCCAGCTCCAATTCCGATTAAGGCATTACCACGTTTTTCCATTACTGTTTTAACATCGGCAAAGTCCAAGTTAATTAATCCTGGGCAGGCAATTAAGTCTGAAATTGATTGAACTCCTCTTCTAAGTACGTTATCTACTTCTTTGAATGATTCAAGAAGTGGTGTTGATTTGTCGATTATTTCTCTTAATCTGTCATTAGGAACTACGATTAGAGTGTCGACATTTTTCTTTAATTCTTCGATACCAGCTAATGCTTGTTCCATTCTCTTTTTACCTTCGAAAGAAAACGGTTTTGTAACTATACCAATAGTTAAAGCACCTGATTTTTGAGCGATATCAGCAATTACTGGAGCAGCACCTGTTCCGGTTCCGCCTCCCATACCGCAAGTTATGAACACCATGTCAGCTCCTTTTAGAGCCTCTTCTAAAACTTCTTTAGATTCTAGAGCTGCTTCTTTTCCAATTTGAGGATTTGCTCCTGCACCTAATCCATGAGTTAGTTCTTCACCTATTTGAATTTTCTTTTCAGCTAGTGAGTGTTCTAGTACTTGTGAATCTGTATTTGCGACAATAAATTCGACTCCTTCTACTGATTCCGTCATTCTATTAACAGCATTGCAACCGCCGCCACCTACTCCTATTACTTTTATTTTTGCTAGTTGATTCATTTCTAATCCTATCATTTAATATCCTCCTATTCACCGAAAAAGTACGAAAATACCTTTCCTAAAACTGTCTCATCATTATCTGATTTTGGCGAAGAAAGGTCGTCCATATCTTCCCTACTCATCATCGAATAATCCATTCCTTTTAATTTTAAAGTATTTAGGAAATAAATAATACTACCTATTGCAGTTGCATATTTATTATTCCTTATACCTATTAATTTTACATTTCCTTTTTTACCTGATAACAATTCGCTATCTATAACATGTTCGATATCTAGCATATTGCTAGTACCTCCAGTTACTATTATATACTGAATTTTGTTATTTGTTAAGTCTTCGAGGGCTTTTTTTGATAAAGATAGTATTTCTTTTAGTCTAGACATAGCTATTTTTGATGCATCATAGTCGCTAATTTTTATTTCTTTCCCTTCAATGTTTTTAACTTTGTAAAAACTATCTTTACTTGCATTTCTCGTGTGTGCATGGGCAAATGTTTCTTTTATTTTTCTAGCATCGGTAGTACTTATTCGATACATGTAAGACAAATCTTTATCGATATCTTTACCACCTTGGCCAATTATTTTTGTGCTGGCAGGAACTCCTTTGTTATAAAGAGATACCATAGTCATATCCGCACCAATATTTATAATTGCCCCTAAGGTCTCTTCGACTTCCTTGTTTTTAAATACAGCTACATCTCCAATACTACCGACAGTAATATCGGCAAGTTCCACTCCAATACTTTCAATTATACTGGCTACTGAATAGACATTTTTCTTTGGAGTTGTTATCATCATTGCTCTTCCAACCAATGTTTGACCTGGAAAATTCTTGGGGTCTTTCATTACGGTTTTTCCATTTATTTTAAAATCTATAGGAACTACGGTGACAAATTCTTCGTTCGGTGCGATATTTTTCTTTATTCCATCTTTGTAAGAATTAATCATATCCTTACTCGTAATCAAATCCCCCTCAACTGTACAGTTTCCTTTTATCACTTTGTAATCTGCAAAGTGACTAGGTACAGTCGCTAGAACTTTGCGAATCCTAACACCAAGCATAGCTTCTACTTCCTTCAAAGCTCTGATGATTGATTCTTTGGCTAAATTAGGCTCGACAATAAGTCCTTTTTTTATACCTTTAGAAGGAACACTTGTTGCTGCAAGTAAGTTTAAATGATCTCTATATAGTTCAGTAACGACTACTTTGACAGAGTCACTACCGATATCGATACTTGCATACACATGTTTCATCTAATCATCCTCCTATGGTCTACAATTGATTATACTATAATTTTACTAAAATGAAAAGTAAATGTAAAGAAAAATAAAAAAATTTTCATTTTTTTCTAAATAAAAAAGGCTTAATTAATAAACCTTATCTATCCTCTTACTTCAAAATACTCTCCAGAATCTAAATATAGAGTTCCTTTCTTGTTATCAAATGATTTTAGTATTTCTAAATATTGGTTAATTTTATCAAATTTTTCTAGAGTGATATATACGTAATTTCCATCATTCATAGTTAATAAAAATCTCTCATCATCTACTTCATTTGGATCGTATTTTATTTCAGATATTCTTTTTATTATTTCATATTTAGCAGATGATATTTTTTTAAGTAACAAATTATATGTTTTATCTGGAACATAATTTATAACAGTCGGAACTGGAAAGTTATCATCAGTCTCACTTTTATCTTTTAAGATAGTTTTTTTACTCGGTAAATAGTAAATTAGTGGAGTGTTTTCTTCAACTTCTATAACTACTTTATCTATCCATGTTTTATGTACTTTAGCAGACTTAATATATATATCTTTTTCTAATGTTCTTTTTATAGTTATTGATGAATTTCTTAAACTACTTGGATAATCTTCTAGGTGGGCTTTTTCAATTATTTCATAATCAGTAAATAGATTATTTCCTTTTACGATTACATTGTTTATTCTAACATCCATGAGAAACGAGGCGACTAGTAAAATAGTCGTTATTATGGCAACTAATATAATTACACTTTTAGTTTTTAATTTTCGCTTTTTTCTTTTAGCCATTTAACTCACCCTTTTATTATCTCTTGTTCACACATTAATTCAATATTGTATTTTTCTTTTACTTTTTCTTTTATTTTATCAATTATTTCTATTATGTCTTCTGCTGTTGCATCACCTTTATTTACGATAAAATTTGCATGTTTTTCTGACACTTCCGCACCGCCCACTTTTAATCCTTTTAAATTTAAACTTTCGATAATTCTACCTGCCGAATCATTTTCTGGGTTTCTAAATACTGAACCTGCAGATGGATATTCTAACGGCTGTTTTTCTCTTCTTTCTTTCATTATATCATTTATTCTTTTTAATATATCTTCTTTTTTATCTTTTTTTAACTTTAACTTAACTTGAAGACATATGTAATTTTTTGTTTTGAAAATTGAATTTCGGTACCCGAACTTTAATTCATCTTTTGTCAAGGTTACTCTTTTTCCATTTTCATCCAAAGCTATAACGCTTTCGGTAATGTCTTTCATTTCTTTACCGTAAGCTCCGGCATTCATATATATAGCTCCGCCTACTGTCCCAGGAATTCCGCATGCGAATTCTAATCCAGATAAGCCTCTTTTCGCACACTCTCTTGATAATTTGGCTAGATTATAAGAAGCGCCTACTTTTATTACATTCCCATTTACTATTAGACCATCAATTCCTTTTAATTTAATTATAGTTCCATCATAAGAAGAACTAATTATGAGATTTGAGCCATTACCGATTATTTTGTATTTTTGTCCCTTTAAAGATTCAATTATCTCTTTTAAATCATCAATGCTTTCCGCAATTATTAATTTTTTTATACTTCCTTTTAGTTTGTATGTAGTAATATTTTTTATTTCGGCATTTTCAATTTTTTTCATCGACTAACCTCTTTATATTTTCGTATATTATTTCCGCGCTATTATCTACTCTTAACTTAGACAAATTTTCTTTCATTTCTTTTAATTTGTTTTCATCATTTATCAGTTTGTCAACGGTTTCAAATAATACGTTTTCTTTTAAATCTTTTTCTTCAATCATTACTGCCGCATCTTTTTTAACTAAATCTAAGGCATTTATATATTGATGATTGTTGGCAACAAACGGAGATGGTATTATAACTGAAGGTACTCCTAGGGATATTATCTCACTTAATGTCGAAGCTCCAGCTCTCGTTACCATCAAATCTGATCTTTTCATCATACTTGGAAGTCCTTCGTAAAAAGGAACTATTTTTACGTTATTTGGATACTCTTTTTGATTTACTTTGTCATATGATGATTTACCAGTTACAAATAGTATTTCATATTCTTTGCCTTTAAATTTTTCTAATTCATTAATTAGATAATCACTTACTCTTCCTGCCCCTAAAGAACCCATAACTATAAGAACTAGTTTTTTATTATCATCTAGTCCAATTTCTGTTTTTGAAGCAGGGGCTTTTTTTAAAGCATCTTCAGAACAAGGATTACCTGTTAATATCGTTTTATCTTTTGGAAGCATATCTAAAGACGATGGAAAAGACGCTCCTATCAAATCACAGTATTTTATTAGGTATTTGTTTGATTTTCCTGGAAGACTATTTTGCTCATGGAGGAATGTTTTATAACCTAACTTTTTCGCACTTTTAATTACGGGAACTGTTACATATCCCCCTACTCCGATTACTATATCAGGTTTAAATTCACTGATTATTTTTTTAGTGTCTTTTGAAGCTTTAAATAGACATTTTACTGTTTTAAAATTTTTTAATAAATGTTTTTTATTAAAACCATATATTTCTATAGATTTAAAAGGTATACCTTTATTCGGAATAATATCCTTTTCCATTCTATTATGCGTTCCAATATATAGAAATTCACTATCTGGTTCTTTTTCTTTTATTTTATTTATAATGGCTAAAGCTGGATAGATGTGTCCTCCAGTTCCGCCCGCACTTATTATTACACGCATTATATCACCTATCAATCATTATACCATAAATATATGCGAATAAATTAATTTTGATAAAAGTTATAAGCCGTTTTACATTATATATCTTTTATGTTATTAATTAGACTTTTTTCTTTTAAATTGTGGTGACTTATTGCCATTGATATAAAAACTAAAATTTGGGATAGTATTAAACTTATAATCAATATATTTAAATTTATTATCATATTTTTAAAATCAAATACGCTTTTTATACTAGTGAATATCATTTTGTTTATGATGAAAATAAATGGAACTGCATAACCCCACCCTTTCAAACTTACTATTAAACTTTCTAAAAATAGACTTGATAATATATCTTTTTTTTCTAACCCTATACTCTGAAGGGATGAGAATTCTTTTTTTCGGTAATTTATAGAAGATGATGTTATATTAATTACCGATGTAAGCATAACTAAGATTATTAAAAGGCATATACCATAGAGAGCTATTTTTACTAATAAGACTATATTATTCATTATCTCTTTTGATTTTTTTGAATTATAATATGTCATATTTAACTCATCTTTTTTTATTTTATTTTCTAAATAATTATCTATTCCTTTATATTTAGTTTTAATAAACATGTTAGAATTATAATATTCACAAATCCCATTAAATTTTTCTTCATCTAAATTTACAATTATATTTTCAGTTCCTTTTAAACCAAACGGTATTTTATTTGTAAGTTTTAAGTTATCAATTATTTTATCTTCGTTATCAATTTTTATTTCAGTTAAATTTTTAAAAATGTTTTGTTTTAGATGTTTTATTTTATTAGAATCATCTATTAAATCTATTTTATTTACTATTTCATTATTTTTTAAATTTGTTATTAGTAATTTTTCTTTTTCTTTACTTTCTTTTAAATAATAGTCTTTAGGAATATGAGATGTATATTCACACGATTTATAAATCAATGTTTTCTCACTTTTTAAATCTTCGGAAAGTTTTTCTAAATTATAATCTCCTTCTACATTAACAAAAAGATCATAATCTGGAGTAATAACGTACTCTTCAATACATTTTAAACCATAATTCAGAGTTAAAGAAAAGATATTTATAGACAGTACTGATATGAATATACATATAATAAGGCTTTTATACTTTTCCCTTCCTCTTTGATAGTTGATTATAGATAACCATAATGGGATATTTTTATACCTTTTTACATTGGATTTATATATATCGTCTTTAGCTTTAAATAGTTCAATAGGTCTATATTTTTTTATATTTTTTAGAGGGAATGATGAGGATAATACTATTACTAAAGTCATAAATATAAAAGGAATTATGATAAATGGAAGGTATATTTTTAAAGATAGCCTACCATTAAATATTTCATATAAAATACTATTTAAAATGTTTATTAATGTAGTATTTAGAATCAATGATATTATAAAACCTAATACCATTCCAATTAAACCTAAAAGTAGTGACTCTTTAATAATTATTTTGTATACATCATAGTTTGTACATCCAGATAGTTTATATAAACAGATATCTCTTTTTCTAGTATTTATACTTACTTTAAAAGAATTATAAATAATAATAAAAACTATTACACTAAAAGATATTACTAGAAAGTATATTATTTTTTTATATGTGTTTAATATATTTTCATTTTTAGATATTCCATATAAAGATAATAAGCTATCATTATAAGTTATACTTTCACATTTTGATTTGCATATTTTTTCCGTATTTATGTATACTCTTCCTATATTGTTAAAGGTTATATAGTTTCTACCGTCTTTGATTTTTATTTTTTTAATAGTAGAGTTTTCTTTTATATCTCCTTTTACTATTACGTGATAGTCTCCTATTTCTCTTTTTACTGTATCTATCATATACTCTCTAAATGATGAGAAAAATATGCCGATACTTAATATTAATGATGAGGCTATAGATATACCTAATATAGTTATAATGCTTCTTCTTTTATTTCTTTTTATTAGTTTTTTTATATTCATCTTTTATTATCTTTCCATCTTTAATGACTATGTTTCGGTCACATCTTCTAGCTAAAGCATTATCATGAGTAACCATGATGATAGTCTGTTTGAATTTTTTATTATAATATTCTAATAGTTTCATTATTTTTTTCGTGTTTTTACTATCCAAATTCCCAGTTGGTTCATCGGCAAATAGTATTTTAGGTCTATTTATTAAAGCCCTTCCAATTGCGGTACGCTGCTGCTGGCCACCTGATAGATCATTTGGCATACTGTCAAGTTTATTATCTAGGTCTAATGTCTTAATTAATTCGTTAAATCTTTTTTTATTTACTTTCCTCTTATCTAAAAGGGTTGGCATTAAGATATTTTCTTTAACGTCAAGCATCGGAAGTAAGTTATAAAACTGATATATTATTCCAATGTTTTTTCTTCTAAAAATAGTAAGATCATTATCATTTAGTTCAAAGATATTTTGATTATCTATAATTACTTCTCCTTCATCTTTAGAATCTAGTCCAGATAATATGTGCAGTAAAGTACTTTTACCACTTCCACTTTTTCCTGTTATGGCTACAAACTCTCCTTTTTTTACTGAAAAATTAATATTTTTTAAAGCATAAAATATATTTTCACCATTTGTGTATTTTTTACTTAAATTATTTACTCTTAATATTTCTATATGAATCACCTTCTATATTAATTATTATAGAAAAATTGATGATTTACTTTTTTATATTAAAAATAACGCAATATTTGCGTTATAAAGATATATTTTTAAATACTTTACCAAGTTTTTCATGTATTACAATATCTGCTATAGAATCATAATTCGTCTCATCATTATTTATTATTATCAGATATTTTCCTTTAAAATACCTTACGAAAGAGCTTGCTGGGTATACTGTTAAAGAGGTTCCGGCAACTATTAACACTTCGGCATTTTTAATATATTCAATAGATTTATTAACTACATCTGAATCTAGCCCTTCTTCATATAAAACAACTTCTGGTTTTATTATTCCTCCGCATTCACAGTATGGGATACCTTTTTCATTAAAGATGTAATTGGCATCATATTCTTTTTTACATTCCATACATCTATTTTTGTAAATAGTTCCGTGAAGTTCTAATACATTTTTACTTCCAGCTTTTTGATGAAGTCCATCGATATTCTGGGTTATTATTGCTTTTAATTTACCTTTTCTCTCAAGTTTGGATAAGAATTTATGACATATATTGGGATTAATATTTAATGAATTTAATTTATCTCGGTAAAATTTATAGAATTCTTCTGTATTTTCGATAAAAAAAGTATAGCTAAGTATCTCTTCAGGGGGATACTCATATTTCATATTATATAATCCGTCTTTACTTCTAAAATCTTTTATTCCACTTTCAGTAGATACTCCGGCTCCACCAAAAAACACTATATTATTTGATTTTCTTATTATATTTTCTAGTTTTTCTATCATTTAATATTTACTCCTAACATATAAATTAGATTATAGGCCTGCATACTATCAATAGTAAGACCTTTTACAGAATACAAATCAATTCTTATTCCATCGATGTTACAGGTTGAAAAATCTATGTTTTTTAAAGATGTGTTTGTAAATTCTGATTTGATTAGTTTTGATTCTTCAAATGATACTTTATTAAATTTGGATTCGATAAAACTACTTTCAGATAAATCACAAGTTTTGTAATTAACTTGTTTTAATTTAGCTCCAGAAAAATTTGTGTATATCATTAAACAGTCTATAAAGTCTGTATTTTCTATAAATGAATCTGTAAAAGATGTACCTGTCATTTTACAGTTTAAAAATTTCACTTTAGAAAAATAACCCTCATCAAAAGATTTATTAGATAGATCACAGTCTTTAAAAGTGCATTTTGTAAAATCAACTTTGTCTATAATAACTCTTTCAAAATTTATATTATTAAATGTACATTCTTTAAAAGAAACATTTTCAATTTTTATATCTTTTACATTTTTTATTTCAAGTCCGTATACTTCTTCTTCTATTAAATTTTTATCTAACATTTTTATCCCTCTTTAAATTATATTTTTTCAAAGAAATTAAAACGACGATTAACTCTATTAAATATGATATTACACTACCAAAAGCAAGTACTACCCAGCTATATATTATACAAAGTAAGCATGAGCATATATCGATAATTCTAGTTATTTTTAAATTATCTTGATATAAAGCATAGCTGTATATTATTACGGCTATCATAGGAAGACAATCTATAAAATGGTCACAAAAAAGAATGGTACATACGATTATAGATAGCCAAGTCATAAATAGATTTTTTTTAGAAATTTTATTTTTGAAGAAAACAAAATTTCTAATTATACAGATTACACACATGACTAAGCCACCGATGGCATTTAAAAACAAATATTGAAAGCCATATAAAATATTAGCGAATATCTGATATATAAGAAGTTTCTTTTTTTCATTATGAAAAAAACTTGAAACTTGAAAAATCATTCCTAATAGTCCAAATATTTGTGCATATATAAATAGAGAATTCATTAAATCACCAATTTATCCTTTTATTAAATTTTATCAAATATTAATTATTAAGTCTATAGAAAAAGTGTGACATATAATCACACTTAATTATTCATCTGAATCACTATCTTCCTCTTCATTTTGATAACATTTTTCGTGTTCAAAGCTAATAGAAGATACTCCAGGTTCAGCACTTATGTTACTTACGATATCTTCGACAATTTCATACCTCATCGTAATTATTATAGCTTTTAATTTAACTTCTTTTTCAGTTATTTCACTTCTCTCTAAGCTTTCTAAAAATAATCCATTATTTTCGATAGATTTAGATAGTGAAGTTCTTACGATAACCTCAATTTTCTTATCACAAGATATTCTAATTGTACATTTTTCTTTTTGATATTTCTTTACTTTATTCATTATTCCAAGTGATAGAATTCTAAGTATTACATTTGATATTAATACTAACAAAGTTCCAATAGCAGCTTCTATAACCATGCCACATCCAGTTAATACACCAATAGCAGATACACACCATAGGGTTGCAGCTGTATTTAAACCTTTTACTCTTTTTCCATCTCTAAGTATTACTCCTGCACCTAAGAAACCAATTCCTGAAACTACTGAGGCGGCTATCCTAGTAATATCTTGATTTTCTGCAGGTAAACCAAATGACATGGTAACAAATAAGAATGATCCTAAACTTACCAATACATTGGTTCTAAGTCCAACCATTCTATGACGATACTGCCTTTCAAAACCGACAAGCATACTTAAAACAAAACACGCAACAATTCTATAGACAAAAACATCTAATTCCATGATACCACTCTCCTACTATAAATTTTATCACATATATTCTATTTTATTTCATTAAAGATTAATTTATTTTATTTATTTGACACATTTTTATATTCGTCTAGAAAACTTTTATATTCCCCATTTTTCTTATAACCTAAAACACAGTTTAAATTAATGTTGTCTAGAGCTTTAAAAATATTATAATCTATATCTTTATTCTTTTCCCTCAAACTTTTTATCAATGATTTCATTTCCTGACGTTTACTGATACTACTGTTATTTTCTATTTTTTCGGTGAATTTACAAGCACAGTTTAAAAAAGTAAGTTCATTAAATTTTCTCCATGAAATAATCGAATACTCTTTAATTAAATACATAGGTCTTATTAACTCTAATCCTTTAAAGTTTTCACTATGTAGTTTTGGCATCATAGTTTTTATTTCTGAACCATAAAAAAGTGAAAGTAAGGTTGTTTCTATTACATCATCAAAATGATGACCTAAAGCTATTTTATTACAACCAAGTTCTTTAGCTTTATTATATAAGTGTCCTCTTCTCATGCGAGCACACATATAACAGGGATTTTCTTCAGATAATTTGTTTGCAACTTCAAAGATATTGCTTTCAAATATTTCAAGTGGAATATTTAATGTTTTAGCATTTTCTTTTATTAGTTTTATGTTTTTCTCACTATATCCTGGATTCATAGCAACAAAGTGAGCATCAAATTTTACTTTTCCATGCCTTTGTAATTCTTGGATGCATTTAGCCATTAGAAATGAATCTTTGCCACCACTTATACAAACCATGATGTTATCCCCTTCATCTATTAATTCATATTCTTTAATAGCTTTTACAAATTTACTCCATATTTCTCTTCGATATTTTTTTATTATACTTCTTTCTATTTCTTTATATTTTTCCATAATCCACCTCAGCTTTATCAATTATAACATTTTGTTTTATTTAATTACAAGTATATAAAAAGTCATAAATAATCTTAAGTTATGTTTTTAACTTTAATATATTTATGACTTATATTTATCTTTTGTATCAGTTACTTTTATTATGTTTATTTATAATATCTCTTTTCTAATTTAGTGTATTCATCACATAAAGTAGAATTTCAGATTGCAATATTTTCGGTACGGCGAAACTCACTCACCGAACTAGTAGCAAATCGCACGGCCACGGTTGCCAACGTAACAATTCTCGTCCGTCGAATAATTGTAGGCATAGACATCGCCACTGGAATTAGCATTGACATCCAAGCCGCCCATATAACAGTCACCGCTGCTATCATCGGCAGAGCAAGAGCCTCCATTTGAAGTAAATGTATTTGTTATGTCTTCTATGATTCCTCTGTTAGCTGTATAGTAAGAAGCATTTCCTCCTTGCAGACAGACTGGCTCATTTATAAATGAAAATTTCTGACATGCCCATGCATTTTGAATAACATTATTTGAGTCTATTTCATATTTTAAGAACCATGTCTTTCCATTTGTCCATGAACTAAGCTCAGTATAGTCTGAAACTCCATCAGTTACAGTGCTTGTCCCTATTGTTCTTGTATCTGTATGATATGCATATACTGTTGTGTATGTTGGTATTGGTGGAACTGGTGAATCATTAGTTTGTGAAAAATTAAGTTTTAACTCTAGCCCCCATGTTGTTACTTCTGGCTGAGAA
>JAFWYR010000009.1 GCA_017522615.1 Bacilli bacterium
CGCATCTATATTTTTAATAAGTTCACTTGGATTTGTAGGAAGTTTACCTGAAGATCTACTTGCCATCTTATTTCCAAGGCCAGGCATAACTGAATTAACAAGATTATTCATCTTCTCTTCTTTTTTCTTATTGACATATCCTTTTAAATCAAATAGATGAACAGGTTCTTTTTCTCTATTAGGATAAGTAGCTTTACCAGATTTTATTCTTTTATAAATATTTACCTTATCATTATAAGTTAATTTTACCATACTAAAACCTCGTTTCCTGTGTCCAAGAAACGGGGTTCAGTTCACTGTTGAAGAACCAAAATACTTCTAATTATCTTCTAAAATACTGCCATTCTCCAGGAATCTGTGGCATCATAATTCTAGGGTTTATTCTACCACTATTATTAGTAGACAATCCTCTAAATAAATTCAAATGAACATGAGCTCCATAAGCACAGCTATCCTCACTGTGAAGTCCACCCATATGACCAATTACTGTATTTGGAGTAACATACTGTCCAATACTTACTGAAACATTTATCAAATGCCAGTAAGAAGTAGTATATTGAACACCATTTATATTGTGATATACATATACGATGTGATTTCCACAAGCTCCTCTATATGCTGGATAAGTTATATTTACAACAGTTCCAGAAGCTACTGAATACACATTTGAACCATATCCTGTACCAGAAAAATCAATACCTGTGTGGAATTCACCGCCTCTCCATCCATAATCAGATGTAACATAACCATAAGCTATAGGCATATAAGTACCACTAGTACTAACAGGAGTAGCAGCTCCGCCGCCTCCGCCGCCACCTCCATAAGATTGAGCAGCAGCTCTATTTCTTCGATCTATCTCGGCTTGACATTGACTCTGAGTCTGATTATCACTACATCCCATTTTCTTTAAATTATTTATCAAACTAATAGTTGTATTATATTCTTCATCTTTACTAAGCATTCCATGAGAAGCTTCTTCTATTTCTTTATTAAGTTTAGCTTCTAATACAGAAAGTTCTTGTGATTTTTTCTCAAGTTCTTGTTGTTTATTTGTAAGTTCTTTTTGTTTTTCATCTAATTTTTTAACATCTTTTTCATATTCTTTAATTAATTTATCATTATAATCTCCAAGTTGTTCAGCCACTGAAACTCTATATATAAAATCTGTAAAATCTGTAGCTCCAAATATATATTCCATATAATTAGCTTCACCATTAGACACTTGAACAAATCCCATTATTTCCTTCATTTGCTTATCTTTCTTCTCAATATCCTCTTGAAGCTTTTGGACTTGTTCCTCGATACTTTTTACCTCGGTCTGAACTTTTTCTATATCAGTCTGAACTTGTTCCTTTTGAGCAATTACTTTATCTCTTTCTTCTTCACTAAGTGATTTTTCTTCCTTAGCTTTATTGTATGCTGCCCTATTAGCTTCAGCTTCTTGTTTTAATTGTCCTAAAGTTTTCTCAGCTGCATAAGTTGGAACAACTAAAGTAAAAAATATAGTTAAAACTAATAAACCAAAAATAAATTTTTTCATTAAACCACCTCATTCTTTTAGTACATTAACAGCCTCTTTATAATCAGGCATATAATATCCAACAGTTTCCCAAAATTTTTTAGAATGATCAAAATGTATAAAATGACTAAGTTCATGCACAATAACATAATCGATTTCCTTCAAACTATATCTTATTAATTTAGAATTCAAAGTAACCGAATCATCTCTTTTATTGCAAACTCCCCATCTTGTTTTCATCTTTCTAATTTTTAATTTAGGAAAAGGAATATCTTCTTCAAACAAATCATAATTATATCTAAGTCTTTCTTTAAATATTCTTACGGTTTCTTCTTTAACCCATTTTTCTAACATAGTCATAGAATGAACATATATCTTATTATCTTCTATCTCTATATTATCAAATGGTACCATTATTATATCATATTTTTTACCTAAATAATAGAATTCTGAATTTTTTTCATTTCTCTTTTCCATTTTCTTTAATACTTTTCTTAAAAAATCACGGTTTTCATCAAGTAATTCTCTAATATATTTTTTCCTAGCTAAATAATTTGTTGTTACATAAATTGTCATATCTTCTTTAATTTTTATATAAGTGTTTTTATTATTTTTTTTAATCACTAAAACATTATAGGTTTTTCCATCTAGTTTATATGTAAATGTCACTCTATCACCTAGATAATTCTATCACATATTAAAAAAAAACACAAAAAAGAAACGAATCACTTCGTTTCTATAATCTTATAATAAAGTAAGTATTCCACATACAAGCATTACAAGCAAGAATGCGATTAGGACAAACTTCCAAATGTACTTCATCCATTTACCATAAGATACGTCAAACATACTAAGTCCAGCAATTAAAGCTACACTAGTTGGGAATACCATCATTGCAACCGCATAAACTGATTGAACAAGTACTCCAGCTACTTTAAGTGAATCTGAATCAAATGATGTAATAAATGAAGACATATCAGCAAGTAAATAATACAAATCGTTAAAGAAGAAACTTCCAACAAATGCACATATTCCAGTAACAAATGGATTAAACCCGTCAACTGTTTTCATAATAGTACCATTAATAGTATCTACTAAAGTTCCAGTTCCACCTTGCATAGCCTGATATAAAACAACTAGTACAACATTTGCAAGTGCGACATAGAATGCAGTAGGAATCCATTTCTTAACTCCACCTATAAATGCTTCTACATAATCATTAAATTTCATTCTATAAACAAATTTAATAACTAATGAAGTAAATAATAGTAGACCTGCAAATTCAACATTGCTCCAATATCCAAGTTGAGATATTCCGTGGAATAAATTTTCAAAAATCTTAAATCCACCTATCTTAACGCCCATGATAGCTTCATGAATATCATTAAATAAACTAACGTCAAAACTATAGAACCAATTGTACATTCCAACAAACGCAACTATAAACATTAAAACGAAAATAATTGCAAATGGTACAGCACTAACTCTTTTTCCTTCGGTAATAACTTTTACATCTTCTACTACAGCTGCAGCTTTAGTATTAGATTTTTTAGTTGTCTTCTTTGTAGTTTTAGTAGTCTTACTATTTTTACTACCTGAAGATTTACTAGCAGTCTTAGTAGTTTTAGTAGTCTTACCAGACTTTTTACTACTTGTCTTCTTAGAAGTAGTCTTAACTTCCTCTTTCTTTTCTGAAGATTTAGTATTTTTCTTAGTTTTTCCTTTTGCTTTAATTTCTTTAACGTCATCTTCAATAGATGAAGCCTTAGTTTCACTAACTTCTTCATTTTCCTTCTTCTTACTAGAAAGAACCACAGTTACACATAATAAAACAACTAATAAAACAAGAATAATCATTCTAGCCCATATTTGGTTATTCATATCTAGTGATAATAAATTTTTAGTATATCCAGTAAAATTAAATCCATAAGTAGATCCAATATTACCAACTAAAATACCACCGACAGTTGATGCAAGTGCAGTAATTTTGTCAAATCCCATTTTAAATATTGCTGCTGCAAACAATGGAACTAACGCAAATAAAGGAATTGTAAGACCAGTTAAAGATGCTATAATTGAAAATACAATTATACTAATAACTAAAAATCTCTTTTCTCTTCCTTCAAACCTAATTGCCCATCCATTAGCAATTTTTCCAAGTACTCCTGTCTCTTCCAAAACCCCATAAAATCCACCAATGATTGCAAATACAACTCCATATAGTGCAAATGTAATCATTGCTGAAATAGGAGTGTTGATAAGATCAACAAGACCAATTGGAGAAATACTACTAGTTTCAAGCTTTCCTCCTGAATATGTTCCTACTGGAATAATCCAACTTAATACTGCAAATACTAAGAAAGATATTCCAAGTACCTTAAGTATTTTCCTTTTCACTTTTTTCTACCTCCCATATGCATTATATCAAAAAAACATTGTAATATAAAGCTTTTTTAAGAAAAAAAATAATTTTCACAAATTTAATAAAAAATGTTATACTCTATAGTGGTGATTTTATGAACACATTTCCATATTCAAATACTAACAAACACTACCACACTTTAGACTATTTTTATAAACAAAAATTTAAAACTAAAGTATGTAAAATAAGTTTAAACGCAGGTTTTACCTGCCCAAATATAGATGGAAACAAAGGTTATAATGGATGCATATACTGCTCTAAATCAGGTTCTGGAGAATTTGGAGGAAATCCCAAAGAAGATTTAATAAAACAGTTTAATACAGTCAAAAAAATAATGGATAATAAATGGCCAAACAGTAAATACATCGGATACTTTCAAGCAAGAACAAACACCTATGCTCCCCTAAACATTCTAAAAGAAAAATATGAAACTATTTTAAACTTACCAAATGTAGTTGGACTATCAATCGCAACAAGACCAGATGCCATAACAGATGAGTGTATAGAATACCTAAAAGAATTAAATAAAAAAACATTTATTACCGTCGAATTAGGATTACAAACCATCCATGAAAAAACATCTAAACTAATAAATAGGTGTCATAACTTAAAATGTTTTGAAGATACTTTAAAGAAATTAAAAGATGCAAATATATTTACAGTTGTCCACATCATAAATGGCCTACCTTACGAAACAAAAGAAATGATGATAGAAACCGTTAAATATTTAAATGATCAAAACATAGATGGGATAAAAATTCATATGCTTCTAGTTCTTAAAGATACTCCTTTAGAAAAGTACTATAAAAATAATAAGTTTCATATTTTAACTAAAGATGAATATGTTGATATTGTTACTGAACAATTAAAATACCTTAACCCTAAAATTGTTATTCAAAGACTTACTGCAGATCCACCAAAGGATGATTTAATCGAGCCAAAATGGACTATTAAAAAAATAGATGTTTTAAACTCTATAGATAAAAAAATGAAACGTGATAATATTTATCAAGGAGAAAAAATAAAAGTATAGATTTTCATTATTTCTATACTTTTATTATAAAAATTATGATGTTTTATTTAATTGTACTCCCAAAGTTGTAATTGTATAAACTGCAAAAGGTTCTGATTTATTAACATATACAACTGTTTTACCATCCTTTTCATATATTTTATAATCAGAAACATCATGTAATTCTAATACGATATATTTCCGAGTTGGAAATCTATCATTTATAATAGTTGCATATTTAGAAACTATATTTTGACAATTACTATTCTTTTCACAAATAATTTCATTATCCATTGAGCTAATACTTACATTTTCATCTTTAACAAAGTCTTTTATATTTGAATATGAAGTATGAAAATACTTTTTCTTATCGGTCTGTAGCTCATTAGCATAATTAGAATTAAGACCGTAACTTTCTATATCTATATTCTTATTAAAATATACATACTCATTAGCCATTTCAAACTCCTTTTTCATCTCCTCAAAAATATTATTATAATAACTATTTAATTCAGATATAATCAAGTCATATTCTCTATTATCTGCAAACTGTTTTTTTTCATAATCATAAAATATTTCATCACCATTATCAAGTAAAACTGAATAATCATGAGCATAATGAGAACAGATATCTGAACAGTCAATACCTCTAACAATTTCAGATACATTTTGAACATCTACATCGATATTATATTTTTTTTTATAATATTCCAAGGCGTACTGTTCTATATTTTTAAAATATTCTTTTTCCTTATCTCTTTCCTCAACCTTTTTTTCTAACTTTTTGCCATTTTTATAAACAAATAAGCCAATTCTAAAAAAAAATAAGCCATTTATAATTACAAATATAATTAAAAACGTTAAAACAATTTTTTTCGTTTTCCATAACGACTTCTTATTTTTATTATTCTTAATTTTAATCACCCACTTTATTATATCATTTATCTAAAGAACGAACAATTATTTTTACATTTTTTAGATTTGTTTTATAATCGAATATCAATTGATATTATTTTGTCATATCTTTTTTCTTAAATTTTCACTATAAGATTAACAATAAAACAAACTATAATTCCCAAAGCTAATGGAATAATAAATGAAAGAAAAGTCCATTTTAAACTACCCGTTTCTTTTTTTATCGTAAGTAAAGTTGTCATACAAGGAAAATGAAATATCGAAAATAACATGACACATATAGAAGTAACTATGTTCCAACCATTATTTAAAAATAAATTATATAACTCCTGAGTATTATTTATATCTATAATATAACCGAGTGACATATATCCCATAATCATAATTGGAATAACTATCTCGTTTGCTGGAAAGCCAAGTAAAAAAGCCATTAAAATAACTCCATCCATTCCAAGGATACTTCCAAACGGGCTTAAAAAATCGGTACATATTCCAAGAATCGAACTACCTCCAATATATATATTCGCAAGTAGCCAAATAATTAAACCTGCCGGAGCAGAAACTATAACTGCTCTTTTTAAAACAAACAAAGTTCTATCAAATATAGATCTAACGATAACCTTTCCTATTTGTGGTCTTCTATATGGTGGAAGTTCTAAGATAAAAGAAGAAGAAAAACCTTTTAATAAAGTTTTAGAAAGAATTTTAGTAATTAAAAAAGTAATAAAAATCCCAAATACAATAAATAATGTCAAAATAAGCGATCCAAACACCTTATTAGAAACCAAAAACATCGAAATTAAAGATATTAAAAGAGGAAATCTTCCATTACATGGAACAAAAGAATTAGTAACAATTGAAAGAAGTCTTTCCCTCGGAGAATCTATAATTCTAGATCCAGTAACTCCAACCGCATTACATCCAAATCCTTGAACCATCGTAAGAGCTTGCTTTCCGCAAGAACCACATTTTTGATAAATACCATCTAAATTAAAAGCAATTCTAGGTAAATATCCCAAATCTTCTAATATTGTAAAAAGTGGAAAAAATATTGCCATAGGTGGAAGCATAACTGCAACTACCCAAGCTAAAACTCTATAAACACCATAAACTAGCGCATTAACAATAAATGAAGGAATGTGGAAAAAGGCAAGAAAATTAAATAATACTTTTTCAAATTTAAAAAATAAATCATACAAAAATTGAGAAGGATAATTAGCAAATACAATAGTAATCCATAAAACTAAAAATAATAATCCAATCATAATTAAACTTCCTGAAACCTTATTTGTAAAAATCTTATCTAAAAATCTATCATTTTTATCATAATTTTTATCATTAAATCTAACAACCTTACTACATATCTTCTCACATTCCACAGACACATTTTCCATCACTAAAGTTTGAATATCATCATAATCTAAGCCATCTTTAAACATATCATTTAAAATAGTAGAAACCCTTTTCTTAACCAATGAATTAGAAGAAAAATCAGTATTATATTTGTAATCATAACTATTTAAAAAATCATAATCTTTAAGAAGTAAATGAACCCCTACTACATTTTTAGAAAAATAATTAGGAATAATATCAAATAATTTAACAAGATAATTATCTAAAACTTCATAATTGATTTTTTTAACATCATTATGACTATAGATAACTCTACTTAAATCATCTAATAGATTATCTATCCCCTTTTTACTTCTAGCTATAGTTCCAACCACAGGAACCCCAAGAATATCACTTAATTTATTAAAATCTATTTCTATTTTTTTCTTTTTTGCTTCATCTATTAAATTTACACATACTACAACTTTATTAGTTACTTCCAAAACTTGCATAACTAAATTTAGATTTCTCTCAATAGAACAAGCATCGCAAACGACAATTAATGCATCATAATCACCAAAATAAACATAATCTCTAGTTATTTCTTCTTCTTTTGAATGACTTATTAAAGAATAAGTACCAGGTAAATCCTCAATTATGTATTGAACTCCATTATATACTCTATATCCATAAGCCTTATCAACCGTTTTACCTGGCCAATTTCCAGTATGTTGATGCATACCAGTGAGTGCATTAAAAATAGTACTCTTTCCGACATTAGGGTTACCTATAAGCCCTACCCTCATATTATAACCTCAATATTTTTACTATCATTTAACCTTATTCCAATAACTGTTCCTTTAATTAAATAAGCTCTCATAGTTTTATTACTTAATATAGGTTTAATTTTAACACCCCTATTAATTCCTATATCTAAAAATCTTCTTTTTATATCCTCACTTGCTGTTACTTTATTAATAATTCCTTCCTCATATAACTTTAAATCATTTAACTTCATAACAAAACACACCCTCTATATTAATATATGAAAAATAAAATTACATGTTATTAATTTATAAAAAAGTAAATCAGAAATTTTTATAGAATGATTATTTATAGAAGATAATAAATATCTTTTAGAAATGAGGTAAAATATGAAAAACAAGTTTTATACATTAAGCTCTGATATAATATTTAAAAATACCTTTGATACCGAAGATGCTTTAAAAAAATTAATTAAAGAAACATTGAATTTAAATGTTAAAAAAATATATAAAAATAATATTGAACTTTCTATAGATAATAAA
>JAFWYR010000010.1 GCA_017522615.1 Bacilli bacterium
AGGAAGAAAATATAATTAAAGGAAGTTTTATAATAAGTGGAACTTATAAAATGACCGAATCCAGTATAAACGTTGATAGTTTTAATTATGATTTACCGTTTGAGATAAGTATAGATAAAAAATATGATACTCAAAATTTAATACTAGATATCAATGACTTTTACTATGAAGTTATCGATAGTAAAATACTCGCAGTAAATATAGAGGTGTTATTGGATAATTTAAAAGAAAAGGAGTTGATAGAATTGAAAGAGGAACGTGGAGCAGCCGAAAAAGAAGAAACAGATGAATTTAATGAAGTAGAAGAATTATTAAATCAAGCTGATGAAAATAAAAAAGATAGTGATTCTCAAGATGAAAGACAAACTGAAACCACATCGTTATTTGATAATTTAGACGATAATGAAAAATATGTAACATATAAGATTCATTTTGTAAATGAAAATGATACAGTAGAATCCATAATCCAAAAATATGATGTTCCCTTATCTAAAATAGAAGAATATAATGACTTAACAGATATCCAAATTGGAAACAAAATTATAATTCCGACTGATGAATAGAATTAATAAAATACTAAAAAAATATAATATTGTACCAAGCCGTTTTGAAAAAAATGGTAAAGTAACTTTAGTTGATTCCAAAGATAGAAGATACGTAATCAAAGAAGGACATATAGATGAAAAGATACTGATATATTTAAAATCTAGAAATTTTGACTATATGCCTAAACTATTAGAAGATAGAGAATATCAACTATTTGAATATCTTGAAGACTATGAAATACCAGATGAACAAAAAATAATAGACTTAATAAAGCTAGTTTCTCTGCTACATAGTAAAACAACTCATTACAAAGAAATCGACAGTGATTATTATGAAAAAATATATGAAGACATAGATAATAATCTTCAATATCTATATAGCTATTATACAGATTTAATGACTATAATCGAAAGTAAAATATTTCCAAGTCCTAGTGAGCAATTACTTTCGAGAAATATCTCAATAATATATAAAACAATCGAAGAAAATAAAAAAAGATTAGATCACTGGCACACCCAAATCAAAGAAAATAATAAAGTCAGAAAAGTAGTTATTCATGGTAATTTAAGATTATCCCACTTTATTAGAAATGAAAATTCCTATCTTATTAGCTGGGATAAATCTAAAATCGCATCACCAATATTAGATTTATTAAACCTCTATAAAAATCATGCTTTAGAATTTGATTTTGAACCAATTTTTAATACATATGAAAAAACTTATCCTTTAACTAAAGATGAAAAAGAATTACTATACATATTAATAGACATGCCAGATATCCCTAACATGAATTTCAATGAATATAATAAATGTAAAAACATAAGTCATATAATTGACAAAATATATAAGACTAATAGACTAATTTCACCAAAAACATCTAAAGAGTGAAAAAAATAAAAAAGTAAATATTATAAATAATAAAAATACATTAAAACGAGTAACTACAAATAAAGTTATGATCATTTGGTATAAAAAAATAATTGCCGAAACAATGCAAAATAATCCCCATAAACCGTATTTCAAAGCCATCACCTATTAATAATATATGCTTGATATTACTTCTTGTTATTAACATTATTTTACGAATAAACTTAAATTTATCAAAAAATATTTTACAGAATTATTCAAATAATGTATAATTAAAATAGGTGAGATAAATGAATAAAAAAGGCTTCGTAACTTCCGCATTACTATACGGAATCTTATCATTGTTTTTAGTTTTAATCTTGGGAACAGTAGCTATCGTTGGTAATAGAAAAATAACCAACGATAAAGTAAAACAAAGTGCTTTAGACGATGTGCAAGCACTTTCCACAGATGAATCTTGCTTTACAACTATACCAAATGAAGGAGATAAATTAACAATAACTGACTACCGAAGTGACTGTCCAAAAACAGTATATATACCAACTACGATAAGTAATAGTGTCGTAGACCAAATAGGTGATTCCGCATTTAAAGATAAAGGTATAATAAATGTAACAATAAGAGCTAATATAACAACTATCTACTATAATGCATTCACAGGAAACGACAACGTTTTATTCATTATAAAATCTGATAGGCCGACAACTGGTGTACCAGCTGGCTCAGGTGATATTCCCGGTACTATATGGGGAGCTACTAATTCGTCAATAAGACAAGACTAAAGAGTATCAAAAGTGATACTTTTTTCTTTATCATAAAAATGATATAATATATAAAGCGAGGTGAAAAATATGTTCGTAGATGAAGCAATAGTAGAATTATATGCTGGTGATGGTGGCGATGGTTGTATGGCTTTCAGAAGAGAAAAGTATGTTGCCATGGGTGGACCATTTGGGGGAAATGGTGGAAAAGGATCAGACATTGTTTTTAAAGTAGATACTGGATTAAATACTCTAGTAGACTTTAAATATAAAAAAATAATCAAAGGAAAACATGGAGAAAACGGACTAGGAAAAGGAAAACATGGAAAAAATGCCGAAGATATCGTAATAAGAGTACCAGAAGGAACTGTTGTCTCTGACTTTGATACAAATTTAATAATTGCTGATTTAACCAAAGAAAATGAAGAAGTAGTAATTGCCAAAGGTGGAAGAGGTGGAAGAGGAAACATGGCCTTCGCTACTCAAAATAATCCAGCTCCAAAATATGCCGAAAACGGTGAACCAGGAGAATATAGAAAAATAAAAATAGAACTAAAGCTAATGGCTGATGTAGGTTTAGTTGGAATGCCGAGTGTTGGAAAATCGACAATAATTTCAAAAATATCCGCATCTAAACCTAAAATAGCTGATTATCCATTTACGACATTAAAACCTAACTTAGGTGTAGTAAAATCAGGTGATTACAGTTTTGTAGTTGCTGATCTTCCAGGACTAATTGAAGGGGCCTCCCTAGGAAGTGGACTAGGTGACAGATTTTTAAAACATGTAGAAAGAACAAAAGTAATAGCTCACGTAATTGATATGTCAGGTTATACTAATGATCCATATAACGATTATATTACAATAAATAAAGAATTAGAAAACTTCGATGAAAATCTAATTAAAAAGAAACAAATAATAATTGCTAACAAAATGGATATGCCTAAATCTAAAGAAAACCTAGAAAAATTCAAAGAAAGGGTAAAAGATAAAATATATGAAATATCTGCAATAAAAAACGAAGGATTAGATAAAGTTATATATGCTTTAGCTGAAATATTAAAAGAAATACCAAAACAAGAATTATATGATAGTGCAAAATTTGAAAGTCATGTTTTATATAAATATGAAGAAGAAATTCCATTTACTATTGTTAGAGAAAATGAGGATTGGATAGTTAAAGGAGACAAAGTAGAAAAACTATTTAAAATGAGCAGATTAGATACCGATGAGGCAATTCTAGGTTTTCAAATAAACTAAGAAAAATGGGTGTCGATGATGAGTTAAAAGAAAGAGGCGCTAAAGAAGGAGACACCATCAGAATATTAGATTTTGAATTTGAATTTAAGGAATAAAAAAGAAGGATTTTAATTATTAATAGGACTCAATAAGTCCTTTTTTTCTTTTCCCATAATTTCCCACAATTAAAACATAATATGTTTATAATTAATTGATATGATGTATGTGTCAAAGGAAGTGATAAATGAATAAAAAAGAAAGAAATAAAAGGTAAAATTAAGTAAAATAATATAAAAAATATAGAAAAATTCACGAAAGGAAGTGATATATGAAGAAAAACGTGATATAGTAGTTATAAGGTGATAAAATGTACAGAATTTGTTTGGTAGAAGATGAAAAAAATTTAAATAATTTAATAAAATCATATCTAGAAAGAGAAGAATATGAAGTTAAAAGTTACTGTAAAGGACAGGATGCTTTAGATCATATAAATGATGACTTTGATTTATGGATATTAGATATCATGCTTGCCGATGATGTAAGTGGATATGATATTATAAAAAAATTAAGAGAAGAAAGTGATGTACCAGTAATTTTTACATCAGCTAGAGATCAAGATCTAGATAAAATAATAGGCTTAGAACTTGGAAGTGATGATTATATTACTAAGCCTTATTCCCCTAAAGAATTGGTTTTAAGAGTAAACAATATAATAAAAAGAACATACGCTAAAAATACTGAAAAAATAAAATACGATAATTATGAAATAGATATAGATAAGAGAATAGTAATGGAAGAATCTAAAGAACTCTCTCTCACTACTTTAGAATTCGATTTACTAGTAATGCTTTTAAAAAATAAAAACAAATCATTTAGTAGAAATGACATCCTAGAAAATGTATGGGGTGAAGACTATTTTGGAAGTGATAGAGTGGTGGACGATTTAATAAGAAGACTGAGAAAAAAAATGCCAAAACTAAGACTAAAAACAGTATACGGGTTTGGGTATAAATTATCATGAAATTAAAACATAATTTATATAGACAATTACTTGCAATAGTCTTAGTAATGTTCGCTATAATATATGTCATAATTACAGCGGTAATTCCAAGTATATTAACCCCAATTTATGAAAAAAACATATATCTATATCTAAAAGATCCCTTAGAAATAGCCAGAACTGATTTTGGCGAAGATGAAATCAACAGTTCAATCGCATACATATATGTAAATAAAGATGACGTATTTTCATCTAACAATCTAGAAAGTATAATAGATTTAAAGGACAGACAAATTCTAGACAGAATAGATAAAGAAAGTGGAAAATTTACTTATAAGAAAAATACATATTACTATACTACAAAGGAAGCTAATGGTAAAAGAATAGCCATTACTAATGATAATTATATAAAAAATATGAAGCAAAATCTCTTTACCACATTACTACCAGTACTCATGACCACACTCCTATTAATGGTAACTATAGTAGCTTGGTGGAGTAGATCTATTGCTGAAAAAATAATGAAATTAAAAGAAAAAGTTGATAATTTAGACAATGATGATTATACGGAAAAAACTAATTTCAAAGTCGATGATGAATTAAAAGTTCTTTCAGCAGCTATTGATGACATGAAAGATACCCTTCAAAAAGGTGAAGAATATAAAAATCAGATGTATCAGAATATTTCTCATGATTTCAAAACTCCTCTCACTGTAATGAAATCATATGTTGAAGCTATTGAAGATGGTGTCGAAGATGAAAAAGAAGGACTAAAAATAATAAAACAAGAAATAGAAAAATTAGAAATTAAAGTACACTCCTTACTATATTTAAATAAATTAACTTATTATAAGGACATGGATGAATTCAAAAGTGGAAAGATAAACATCACTGATAAACTAGAATCATCGGTTAAAAAATTTAAAATGACAAGGCCAGATATCAAATGGCAACTCGATATTTTAGATACTAAAACAACATTTAAAGGCACCGAAGATATGTGGGAAGCAATAATAGATAATATTTTAAGTAACTTCATAAGATATGCTGAGAAAGAAATAAAAATTACCCTAAAAAACCACCGCATAACTTTATACAACGATGGTCCGAATATCGATGAAAATATTTTAAATGATATGTTTACTCCTTATAAAAAAGGCATCAAAGGACAGTTCGGTTTAGGCTTGTCAATTGTTCAAAGAACCTTATCCCTATTAGGTTATACAGTTACAGCGAAAAACGAAAAAAAAGGAATTAGTTTCATAATAAAATAGGAAGAAAACCTCTCACTTCCTATTTTTAATGTACAAAAAAACTGCTATTAAGCAGCATTTTTTTTATTTAAAGTTCTAAGTTCACGAGCAGTAACCTTATATTTTTTACCATTAATTGTTACAGTTTGTAAATTAGGTTTAAAAGCGTGTTTAGTCGCATTTAAAGCATGTGAACGACGATTTCCGAATAAAGGTTTAGTTTCAGTAATTTTTTTTGCCATATTATCCCTCCTTAAAGTTTTCCTCGCTTTATAACTTTACCACAAATACTCACTTAAGTCAAATATTTAAAAGGTTTTTGTTAAAAAAAACAAAAGAACTAATAGAAAAAAACAAAAAACATTTAAAATTAAAGCTAGTTATAGTAAAATAATAAATAAGAAGGTGATGAATATGGTTCCACTTAACATAAAGACAGATGGTTACTTATTAAAAAGTATGATAAAGATAAAAGAACTCATAAAAGTAGCCAAAGAAAATAATATAAAAGCTCTTACAATCACCGATGACAATATGTATAATGTCATGGAATTTTATAATCTATGCATAAAAGAAAATATAAAACCGATTATAGGTTTGGAAATACAATTACCAGAAAAAATAATACTATATGCGAAAAATTATAAAGGTTATAAAAATTTATTAAAACTTACAACTATAAAATCAGAAAAGAATTTAACCTACGATATTCTAGCTAATTTATCAGAAGGGTTATTATGTATAATTCCATATGAAAGCAAAGTCCACTATACGTCTTTAAACAAAATATATGAAGATCTATATGTTTCATACAAAGATAATATTCAAAGAGAAAAAATAAAATTAAAAAACAAATTATATATGAAAGAAATTCTTTGTATAAAAAAAGAAGATGAAAAATATCTAAAATACTTAAAAGCAATTAAAGAAGGAAAAAACCACATCGAGATAGAAGATATAAAAGATGTAAGCTTATTACCATTAAACAATGAAAATAACGAAGAAATAATTGAAAAATGTAATATCAAAATAAAAATGAATCAAAATCTAATTCCAAAATATAGTGAAGAAGATTCTTATGAAGTATTAAAAAGACACTGCATAGAAGGAATGAGAAGATTATTTGGCTCATCTGCTCCTAAAAAATATGCTTTAAGGTTAAAAGAAGAATTATCTGTAATTCAAAACATGGGATACTGCGACTATTTTTTAATAGTTGAAGATTATGTAAAATATGCTAAAGAAAAAGGCATACTAGTTGGTCCAGGTAGGGGAAGTGCCGCCGGATCCTTAACCGCATATACTTTAAATATCACGACAATTGATCCGTTAAAATATGACTTGTTTTTTGAAAGATTTTTAAACAAGGAAAGAGTCACTATGCCCGATATCGATATCGATTTTGAAGATGAAAGAAGAGAAGAAGTTATCAGATATTGCCGTGACAAATACGGTGAGGATAAAGTAGCTCTAATCATAACATTTGGTACCTTAGCTTCTAAACAATCGATAAGAGATGTCTGTAAAGTATTAGATATAGAACCTAAAAAAGTAGATATTTTAACAAAAATGCTAGATTCTAAAAAATCTTTAAAAGAAAATTTTAATCCAAAAATAAAGAAATACTTAGAAATGAATAGAGAATTGATGACTGCCTATAAGATTGCTAGTAAATTTGAAGGATTAAAAAGACACACTTCAATTCATGCCGCCGGACTCGTAATGGCTGGTATAGATTTAAAAGAAAACATACCTTTAGATAAAAGTGAAAAATACTATATTTCACAGTATGACAAAGATTACTTGGAAGATTTAGGACTTCTAAAAATGGACTTTCTAGGAATTAAAAATTTAACCCTTATTAAAAACATATTAAGTGAAATAAAAGATTTAACCTTTGATACAATTCCAGAAAATGATAAAAAAGCCCTAGAAATATTTAAAAATGCAAATACGACAGGAATATTTCAATTTGAATCAAAGGGAATGGTAAATTTTATTAAAAAGTTAAAACCTGATACATTCGATGATATCGTTGCTGCTTTAGCGCTCTTTAGACCAGGACCTATGAAAAACATCGATTCGTATATAAGAAGAAAAAGAGGAGTAGAAAAAATTGACTATTTCCATGAAGATTTAAAAGAAATACTAAAACCGACTTATGGAATAATCGTCTATCAAGAACAGATTATGCGAATTGCCAGTACCATGGCAGGATACTCCTTCTCAGAAGCTGATGAGCTTAGAAGAGCAATGAGTAAGAAAAAAGAAGAGATACTAATTAGAGAAAAAGATAGATTTATAAATGGATCTGTAAAAAAAGGGTATAACAAAGATTTAGCTACTAAAGTATATGACTTGATTTTCAAATTTGCTGAATATGGATTTAATAAATCCCATACAGTCGCATATGCGATAGTATCATATAGAATGGCTTATTTAAAAGCTCATTATCCAAATATATTTATGAAATATTTATTAACCAATGCGATAAATAGTGAAGAAAAAACCAAAGATTATATATATGAATGCCAAAAATATGGAATTAAAATAGAAGTTCCAGATATTAATTTAAGTGATAAAAGATATAAATTGATAAATAATAGTATCTATTATCCATTAAACAACATTAAAGATATTGGTATTAATGCCGTAACATTAATACTAGAAGAAAGAAAAAAGGGAAAATTTAAAGATATATTTGATTTTGTTTCAAGATGTTATAAAGGAGCTGTCAATATTACAGTTTTAAAAAATTTAATATTATCTGGAGCTATGAACAATTTTGGAATAAATAAAAAAACTTTAATTGATAATCTAGAAATAATTACAAACTATGGAGAAATAGGCTCATTAGATGAGGATATTTTCAAACCAGAATTAGAGATAAAAGAAGAATATTCTAAAGAAGAACTTATGAAGTATGAACTAGAATTATTTGGTTTCTATTTAAGTTCACATCCAATAACTGAATATAAAAGAAGAGAAAAACATATTGAATTAAATGAAATACAAAAATATTTTGATAGACAAATTGAAACTGTAATATATATTGATAAAATAAGAAAAATAGATACAAAAAACAAACAGAAAATGATGTTTATAACTGGAAGTGATGAGCTATCTAAAATAGAACTAGTAGTCTTTCCAAAAGTATATGAAAAAATTCCTACAATAAATGAAGGAAACATTATAAAGGTAAGAGGAAGAGTAGAAAAAAGATATGATGAATATCAAATTATCGTTATAAATATTATCAAATTAACCTAAAAAATATCCATCATATTAATTGACAATATATGATTTGTAATATAAAATTATAATAGAGGTGGCTGTATGAAAAAAGAAAAAAAGACAATGATTTTAATATATATTTTATTAGTAATAATCATAATAGTTGTTTTTGCTTTAACCGCAATTACATTATCCAAACCAAAATCTAAATCATCAATAAATAACGGTGAAGTTCAAAAAGTTGAAATTGAAAGATATCCAATAGTAAATGAAGAATGTACATTTGAAGTAAGTTTAGAAGAATACTTAAATCTAACTCAAGCCGGATGTAAAAACGGATATACTAGATATAACATAAATGATATTATCATAGATGAAAAAAAGATAAATGTATCTGTTATATATTCTGATAAAGAAAGAAAGAAAACAGGACTATACATAAATGATAACCGAGTTTCTAATAATGTTGATAGTATAGTAAATTACAGAATCGGAATATTTGACAGTAAATTATTCATATTAGATAATAATAATTCTCAAAGTAATGTAATGGCATTTACCTCTAAAGGTGAAAAAATATATGATTTAAGTAAAGTACTAGAAGAGGATAAAATAAAAGATTTAGCAACCGGTGACACAAATGTTAAACCATCAAATATTGATCCAAATTCATTCAGTTTTATTGAAGGATCATTTGAATTTTCTTCAAGATTAGATAAATGCCAAACAGGAACTAACTCCATTGGTTCACATTACAAAGTAACGTACAAAAATGAGAAATTTGAAAAACCTGAATTTATGAATTTAGTTAGTTGTTAAAAAAAAGAACTTAATTGTTCTTTTTTAATTTTGAATATAATGATTCAACTATTTCATTCTTTTTATCATTTGAAGAAGAATCCCATAGGACCTCAAAGAAAACACCAAGTCCTGGTAATGTTATTTCATCTTCATCTTTAACAGCCTCATCAATAGATAACCTAATATCCTTTTTAGTTGAATCCTTAAAATTATTAAATATATGACTTCTAATACTTATATTCAAAATATCACCCTTTCTAAGAATTATAATGTGAAATAATATAATATATATACAAAAAAATAGGAAATCATCCTATTTTCTTAATATTTTACTATCAGATATTTCTTGAATCATATTCTCATGCATTTCTTTAGTAGATTTTCTAATTTGTTTTCTAATATCAAATCTATTATTTCTTTCATTAATTTTATTAACAACTACTTTAAATACATTTTTTATAACATCACTAGAATTCTTTTCACATATACTCATAGCTTCATCTAATCTTTGTATATCAATAACTACATCTGAATTACGTATAAGCATAAATGCTGAATAATCTAAATCTCTATCACCATATTTTAACAAATTCAATGATAAATCTAAAACTTTATATAATTCAGCCAATTTATCAGAACTTAATTTGTTAAAATAATATGTTTCAAATCGTAGTTTAAAGAATACCCATCGTAATCAGTTATTATATTAGAAAGAGAATAGAATAATCTAGAAAATTCAGTATCTCTGTACTCATCCGAACTATATTTTTCATCACTGCCTTCAATAGCCATAAAAGTCATAATATCGCTAAAATCATCATATGTTAAATCTTCAAAGTTATCAATACCATATTTTTCAAGAACAACCTTTGAATGTCTAAGATGAACTTCTAATTTAATCATATTTAATAATTCTTTCATCATATTATCATAATCATAATAGATATAAGGTTTCCCACTTTCTGTAAGATGATTAGTCTTTAAAATAGTTCCTAAATAGTTAACTTCTTTATTCTTACCGATAGTAGTAGATTTACCTTGATATAATGTCACATCAATTAAATCATTTAAATACATTAAATCGCTATAAGACATACTATGAATTAATTCATTAATTTTTTTATCGTCGACGATTCTCGTTTCAGAGTCAAGTACATAGTCAGATATTATTTTCTCCGCTGAATCATCACTTTCTTTTTTTAATCTATCATCATAATTACCAATTAGAGTATAGCTAAGAGGGTTATCATCTATATTTTCTTCCTTTAAAAGTGGATATGATAATCTTAATATTTCGAAAAAACTTTTTTTATCTAATCTTTGTTTCAAATTTTGAACAGTAAAAAAATCAGTTTCCATTTTCAAAACCTCCTTAGAAGATATATTATAAAAAATAATCAAAAATGTCAATCACTTGCGGTAAAAACAATTGTTTTGTTATAATTATAAATAGGTGAATGTTTATGAAAATAGAAAAAATTCAAAAATCAGGAAGCAAATATAAGATAACTTTAGATAATGGAAAAATCATATCCACATATGAAGAAGTGATACTAGATAAAGGATTACTATACCATAAATATATAAATGAAAAACAATTAGAAAAAATATATAAAGATACAGCGTATTATAAAAGTTACAATAAAGCTCTAGATATGATAAATAGAAGACTAAGAAGTGAATATGAAATAAGAAAATATCTAGAAAAATCAGAGATAAAAAAAGAAGATATCGAAAGTATAATTGATAATTTAAAAAGAATTAATCTAATAAATGATAGGGCATTTGCAAAAGCTTATACGAATGATAAAATCAATCTTTCAATGGATGGTCCCCATAAAATAAGAAGACATCTTAAAGAAAATAAAGTAAGAGAAGAGTATATCGAAGAAGCAATATCTAACATAGACAAAGAAATATTAAAAGATCACATTAAAAAAATAGTAGATAAAAAGATAAAAAATAATACTAAATATACACCATATCAATTAAAACAGAAAATAACTACCTATCTTATTAACTTAGGTTACGATAGAGTAGAGATAGTCTCTATACTTGATAATTATCAAATAGAAAGCCCTAATCTAGAAAAAGAGATGGACAAAGTCCTAAATAGATTAAAGAAAAAATATTCCGGTGACAAACTAATATATAATCTAAAAAACAAATTATATACTAAAGGATACACTAAAGAAGAAATAGAAGAATATATAAAAAATAGCTCAATTAATTGAGCTATTTATTTTCTGTAGTCGCTGCTTCATCTTCTTCAGTATTATTTAAAGCAGATGAAATAGAATTATTATATGATTTTTTAAGTTCATCATCAGAAATTTTTAAATTATACTTCTTTCTAAGTTCAACCAAGGCTTTAGTTTGTAGTGTATTGTCGTTCTCCAATCTTTCAGCCACAAGTTTTTCGATAATATCATCTTTAACTTTCTTAAGCTTTGGTTTAGCTTTTTGTTTAATTCTATAGATTATATGATAACCGTATTCTGATTTAACTGGTTCTTTAGAATATTCACCATCTTTAAGTTCATTAGTTCCTTCCCAGAATTCATCTACAACTGAACCATATGTAACAGTAAGTTTTCCACCATTAGAAGCTGTTCCTTTATCGTCAGAATTCTTTTTAGCTAATTCTTCGAAGTCTTCACCTTTATCTAATTTTTTAATAATTTTTTCAGCTTCTTTTTTAGCTTTCTCCTCAGCTGCTTCTTTTTCCTCATCAGTAGCCTTATCATCTACATCTGGACTAATTAAAATGTGTTTAGCTTCGATATCACCATAAACACTATTTTCGTAGTATTCATTTATATCATCATTGGTAATTTTATCTTTAACATAATCTTCGGCAACTTTTTTCTTTTTATATTCTAATATTAAAACTTCTTTAAATGCATTCTCATCTTTATAACCAGCATTTTTTAATGCATCGTCAAAATTCATACCATAATTTTTATAAGATTCTTTATATGTATTAATCTGTGTTTCTGCATATGATTTAGCATCCTCATCAGTCTTAATCTCCTTGTTAACAACAAATTCATCAACCATATTAGCTAAAGTAACACCACCACCTTGTTTCTTAAGTTCATCATATAAATCTTCGGCAGTAATAGTATTACCATCCATTTTTGCAACGACTTTTTTTCCGTTTTTCAAAGTAGCTTCTCCGCACCCCGTAAGAAGTAAAAGAGCAGCGAAGCCAATAAGTAACTTCTTGTTCACCAAATTTCGCTTCCTTTCATATGTATGTTAAAGTCATACAAATAAATAATAACAAATTTTCAAAGAAAATACAATAACTTAGAATGAATTTCCACGTTAGTAATCACATAAAATCATTTTTTCCATAAAATAATGTGAAAAGAAAAAAAGGAGGATGATTTTTATGTATAGCAATTGTGGTAACGGTGCAGCTATTGTTCTTGTGTTATTTATTCTTTTAATAATTATACTTGGAGCTTGGATTTAAAAAGAAAGGGGATTTATATGCAAGGAAATAATTCGTGTGAAAAACCTAGTCACAGTACTAATAACAGTAATTATTTAATTATATTAGTGTTATATATATTACTAGCTATATTACTAGGTTCTACACTATTTTATTAAAAAAGTCAGTATGCCATGCATACTGATTTTTAAAAGTAATTATAAAAAAAGTAAATTGAAAACTTTTATATAATAATTATATATAGAAGGGAATGATTTACTTTTGAAAAAATGGTATAAGGGCTATATCGATGGAGTTTTTAAAGCAATATTTTGTAATAAGAAGAACGAACATATTTTAAAATGGTTAATAGAAAATGCCTAGATAAGAAAATTGAGATAATAAAAGTTCTCCCACCTAACATAATAAAACCAAATATCTACGTTAAAGATAAAACCTTGGATGTTTTACTAAAAGTAGACGGAGATATAATTAATTTAGAAATAAATTCTGGTTATTATAATGGACTTCATGAAAGAAATGCCGGCTATATATTTTCTAAATATAGTGAATATACAAAAGTATCTGAAGACTATTCAAAAATGCCAAAATTTTATCAACTTAACTTCACCAAAAATTTAAGTAAAGACTATCCATTAATTGGGAAATATCATCTTGAAGAAGAAGAAACAAATAGAAAATATATAGACAATCTCATTATATATGAATATAATATAGATAAAATCCATGATATGTGCTACAATGAAGGTGATAGAAGCTATGCCTACATAGCTATGCTAGATTCTACTAAAGAAGAGTTAAATACTATATGTGAGGAAAGTGAGATAATGGAAGAATACAAAGATAAAATAAATAAGTTAAATGAAGATATAGAATTTACTGAATGGATAAGTGAAGAAGAGGATGCGAGAAAAGTTACAAACACTTTAATACACAACGCCAAAGAAGAAGGTAAAATAGAAATAGCAAAGAAGATGCTTGATAAAAATATGAATATCAAAGATATAATAGATATAACAGGACTTTCAAAAGAAGAAGTTGAAAGACTTTAAAATAATAATTAAAATTCATTAGTATAAAAAATAAGTAATACACAAAAATAATTTGGTGAAAATATTACTTGTTTTTTTTTTTTTTTTTTTGATAACATGGATATGTTATAAAAAATAAAGATAGTAGAGGAAGAGGTCTCATAAAAAGGAAAGTGAAAGGAAGTGGATAAAGAATGAGACAAAGTGGGAGAGATAAAAGAAATTATATAATAGTAGGATTATGTGCGGTAGTAGCTATAATGGCAGTAGGATTTGCGGCATTTTCAAGTCAGTTAACAATTAATTCTACATCAGAAGTAACAAGTACATGGGATGTTAGAATTACTAAAATTGAAAAGATTATACCATCAGAAAGTTCTGCTACTGATGTAAGTTCAGAGTGTTCAGATACTGGCAGTCCTAAACAGTGTAATGATGGACTTACTGCAACAATATCAGCTAGTTTAGTATCACCAGGAGATTCCATAACATATAGAATAGAGGTGACTAATAAAGGAAGTTTAAATGCTGTACTTAATCGTATTAATTTAAACGATCCATCAAACAGCAATGTAGGATTTCTTATCAATAAAGATAAGAATAATCAAACTATAGAAGATTCAGGATATAGATTACTTGAGACAAATGGAGTGTTAAATGCATCAGGAGATAGTTTGGATAAAGGATATGTATATCTAACTATTTACTATAAAGAGTATGAAGGTCAAACCTCACCAACTGGAGATAATAAAACAGTTACAGCAACTGCGACATTTGATTTTGCTCAGTCTAGTAGTGAAGCAACACCAGTATCATCTTTAGTAATTGATCAGACCTTTGTCCCACAATATTATGGGTTTAGCACTACAAATCTTAAGTTAAATAGTATACCATCTGAATCAACAGTTTCAGAATGGACTACCGAGCCATCTAGTTTAGGAAGAAATTACTATTTAGGATATGATATAAATAGTTCGACAAACAGAGTAAATGCAATTTATTCGTGTTTTATTATAGAAAATACACAATATTGTTTAAAATATGGAGATGGGAATACTTTTTATAAAAATAAAACTATTTTGAACAATTTACAAACTGCTGGAAAGATAACATGTAGTTTTATTTCAGACTCTGGTGCTAAATGTAGTTATGATGAAAGTTTTGGGTACCTATATCTTGCTTCAGAAGGTGATGTTGCAGCTGGAGATTCATCAAGCAAAAGTTGTTATGTTGAATCTTTTGAAGAATATGCATCTTGTACTGAGTAATAGGTTTGTCTTTGCTATTTCAATAATTTAACATGTAAAAATATCAATAAAACGAAAAAACTCCACTTTTTAACAGATATGATTTCCATATCTGTTTTAATATGTAAAGTTTTATCAAAAATAATAGAAAAATAAGGAAAACTATTTACAAATACAAAACCCAATAGTAAAATATTGGTATAAAGTGAATAATTGTGGGTGAAAGTGGGTGATTTTATGTTTATGGGAGAATATCATCAAAAGATAGATGAAAAAGGACGCCTTACAATTCCTGCGAAAATAAGAAACGAACTAGGAAATGATTTTATAGTTACAAGAGGTATGGATGGTTGTTTATTCATCTATCAAAAAAATATTTGGAATAAAATAATATCCAAATATCAAAATCTTCCAAATATTAAAGAAGCCAGAAACTTTATGAGATTCTTACTTTCAGGAGCTAATGCTCAAAACTTTGATAGACAAGGAAGAATCAATATAAACGCACCACTAATTAAATATGCATCCTTAAAAAAAGATTGTGTAGTCATCGGAGTAGGTGACAGACTTGAAATATGGGATGAAGAATGTTGGAACAAATTCACTTTAGAAAATGAAAATAGTTTTTCTGAAATGGCAGATAGCTTATTTTCAGAAAATCTAAACTAGGGGGAAACATAATGCATACGAGTGTCTTATTAGAAGAAAGTATCAAATATTTGAATTTAAAAGATGATAGTATAGTCATAGATTGCACTTTAGGATACGGTGGACACTCTAGTAAAATATTAAAAATAATAAAAAATGGATATTTATATGCGTTTGATCAAGATGAAGAAGCAATAGAAAATGCTGACAAAAAACTAAAAGAAATAGGAACAAATTATAAAATTATCGATAAGAATTTTAAAAACATAGAAGAAGTAAATCAAAAAGTCGATGCTATATTATTCGACCTAGGGGTCTCATCTCCTCAACTAGATGAAGACTATAGAGGTTTTTCATACCACAAAGATTCAAAATTAGATATGCGTATGGATAGAAGACAAAAACTAGACGCATATGAAGTTGTAAACACATACCCACTAGAAAAATTAATAAAGATATTTAAAGAATATGGCGAAGAAAAATATTCTGTAAGCATAGCTAAAGCAATAATAAAAGCAAGACCTATAGAAACAACATTAGAATTATCGGAAATAATAAAGAACAATGTTCCAGAAAAATATAGAAAAAAATCACATCCAGCAAGAAAAATATTTCAAGCTATAAGAATAGAAGTAAACGATGAACTAAATGTATTTGAAAAAGCATTAAAAAAAGCTTTAAAAATGTTAAATAAAAATGGAAGAATTGCCGTAATAACATTTCATTCACTAGAAGATAAAATCTGTAAAAAAATATTTAAAGAAGTTAGTTCAGTTCCAAGAGAATTACAAAACTTACCTGTAATTCCCGATGAATATAAACCAAAATATAAAATTATAGCTAATATAAAACCCACAGATAAAGAAATAGGAGATAATAAAAGAGCTCGAAGTAGTAGACTAAGAGTAATAGAAAAAGAATAGAAAGGCTGATAATATGGCTAAGAAAAAAAAGAAAAATAAAAAAATTACCAAAGGTGAAATACTTCTTTATACAGTCGCAACATTTTCGTTTATTACCATGATAAGCCTAAAAATATTCTGTGGTGCTTCGATTGGAGAAATGAAAATGAATATCGAAGAAATGAAGTACAAAATAGATGAACAGAAAAAAAAGAATGAAAGTTTGACAATGAAAGTTAATGAACTAACATCCTTTGAAAATGTTAAAAAAGTCGTCGAGGAAATGGGCCTCGCATATAATAATGATAATATTATCGTCGTAGATAAGTAGGTGAACAAATGGCAAGAAAAAAACAAAAAAAGAATAATTTCAAAGCAGCGAGAAATATATTTCTTGTTTTTTTCGTTATAATAATATTGCTATTTGCTAAATATTGTTACATTGCCCTATCACCCGAAATTAACGGACGAAATATGAAAGTATTCGCTCAAAACAGAAATACGATTTCAAAAACATTAAAAGCAAAAAGAGGAACAATTTTTGATTCGGAAGGAAACATTTTAGCGCATAATGTAACATCGTATACCTTAATTGCTTATATGGATCCAAAAAGAAGTAAAGGAAGTCAAATTAATCATGTCAAAGATATCGAAAAAACAGCCCGCGAATTAGCCCCTATTTTAGAAGCTGACGAAAATGAATTAAAAGAAAGATTACAAAATGGAAAAGATAAAGGAAGATATCAAATAGAGTTTGGACCTTCTGGGAAAAATATTACAGAAATGAAAAAGAGCGAAATAGAAAAATTAAACCTTCCAGGAATCGATTTTGAAGAAACCGATAAAAGATATTATCCAAATGGAGACTTTGCGTCATATATTTTAGGTTATGCTAAATCAAATGAAAAAGAAGATGAAAATGGAAATACTATAACAACAATCGATGGAGAGTTAGGAATAGAAGCTAAATTTGATAGTGAACTAAAAGGAACAGATGGCTATTTAAAATATGAGCAAGATAGATTTGGATATAAAATTCCAGATACCGCTGAAACTAGAATTGAAGCTCAAAACGGAAATGATATTTATCTAACAATAGATGCCAATATACAAAGATTTGTCGAAACAGAAGTCCAAAATATTCAAAATACATATGCTCCAGAATGGATGATGATGGCTGTTATGGATGCTAAAACTGGAGATATACTAGCTTCATCAGGGACACCTTCATTTAATCCAAATGTAAGAGACTTAGTAAGTTATCAAAATCCACTTGTATCTAACTCTTTTGAACCAGGTTCTACCATGAAAATATACACATATATGTGTGCTATGGAAAAAGGAACTTATGATGGAAATGCTACATTTAGATCTGGAACCATTGAAGTTGCCGATGCAGTAATTAAAGATTGGAACAATACAGGTTGGGGAACAATAACCTACGATAAAGGGTTTGAATATTCGTCAAACGTTGGTGTTACCACAATGATAAACCGTTTTATCGATAGAGATGAACTTAAAGATTGTTTTAAAAAATATGGCTTTGGTTCTACTACTGGAGTTGACTTGGCTAAAGAAACATCAGGAACTTTAGGATTTAAATATCCAGTAGAAGTAGCAAATGCCACGTTCGGTCAAGGTATAAACACGACAGCAATTCAGCATCTTAGAGCCCTTTCTATGCTCGCAAACAATGGAAAAGCTTTAACACCACATGTAGTTGAAAAAATAGTCGATCCTAATAATGATAAGACAACTTATAAAAGAAAAATTGAAAAGTCAGAAAAATTAGTAAGTGAATCGACAGTAAATAACATAAAAAATCTCATGTTTAATGTTGTAAACAGTGACGACCCAGGAGCAACTGGAACAAAATATAAAATAGATGGATTTAACGTAATTGGAAAAACTGGAACATCTCAAATTTATGATGAAACAAGAGGTGGATATTTAAAAGGAGAAAATGATTACATATATTCATTTGCTGGAATGTTTCCAAAAGATAATCCGGAAGTATTAATATATACCGCTATTAAAAAACCAAACGTTCCAAATTCATCAACTATCAGTGAATCAACAGTTAAACTTATGAAAAATATAGCTAAATATAGAAATTTAATTACAGAGGGAAATCAGATAAAAAGTAGTGTTACATCTTTGACACTAGACTCTTATATTAATAAAAAGACTGAAGATGTCAAAGCTCTTATGAATCAAAATAATATTCAGACAGTTATTATCGGAACTGGTGATAAAATAATAAATCAATATCCTGCTAAAGGAGAGACTGTTTTATCTTATGACAAAGTATTCTTAATAACCAACAAAGATGAAGGAATAATGCCAGACTTAAATGGATATACAAGATCAGAAGCAATATACTTAATGAAAACATTAGGATATGAATATGAATTAGAAGGATATGGCTACGTAATTGAACAATCTATTGCTGCAGGTCAGCCAGTAGGGGATAATAAAGTAAAAATAAAATTAGAACAAAGACAATAAAAAAACTGACTTAAAGTCAGTTTTATTCAGCTTGTTTAGTTTTAGCTGATTCGCTATTTTCATATATTTTATTGAGTCTCTCATCCGGATAATGTTTGTCGAAAAACATCTGAATACTGTTAGTTGCTTCACTTCCCATAGCTCTTTCATTTTGTCTAATACAAGCCCCAATCGAAATAACACAATTAAATATCATAAATATAGCCACACAAACAGTAATAATATCGCTATAGTTAAAAGTACAATGATTTATCAAATTAATTATTCTAGGATATACAAATTTTGAAAAAGTCAAAGCAAGTAATCCCCAACAAGCCATATAAAATAAACTAGTTCTACCACCGATATTCATAAAGTTATTACTGTAATTCCAAGATAAAGTTCCAAAAACCTTTTCTTGAATTAGTGAACACATATATTCACAAAATCCTCCTAGTACCATACCACTAACGAATAATTTTAAAGGATTTTTAATTTTAGTAAGTGCCATAAATAATAATGCTCCTATACCATAAACTGGATTAAATGGACCATATATAAGCGCACTTCTGCTTACGATATTTCCATGATGCATAAAGTGATTGAGCATCTCCCAGACAGTTCCAAAAGTACACCCAAGCATAAAAACCCAAAAACATTCGTTAAAAACATCGAATTTAGATCTTTTTACATCACTAATCATAAAACACACCCCATTACTCCCTTTTTCACGCATAGTATATAATTAAAATGAATAAATGTCAAATTGACAATAAGTGTCAATAATAAAAGATTTTTATCGAAAAAATTTACAAAACACTACTTATAATATATGATAATAATAGGAGAGTGAATATATGAAAAAAAATATTGTCATAGTAGTTCTTTTATTATTTGTAATTGGACTATCAGGTTTTATTGTATATGATAAAGTACTAAAAAAAGAAACACCGAAACCTAAAGTAAAAGTAGAAAAGACAGTTGAGGTAGTTGAACCAGAAAAAGAAAACTTAGACGCAGTAGCTACAGTTCTAACAGAAAAATTAGAACAATATAATGTAGATTATTATGATAACTTAGAGAATGTTAATTTTAGTGAATTATCAGATAATGACAAATTATTAGCTGTTTATATGTATGGAATGAATAAAAATTCTTCTATGGATTTAAAAAAAGCTGACGTCGATGATTATTATCAAAATCTTTTTGGTCAAAAACTTACATCATATCCTGACCTCCAATGTTGGAATGGAGATGGAATATTATATAAATATAATAATGATATAAATGAATATCAAAAGGACTGTGGAAATAATGACTCTTGCCATGGACACGGGGGATTAGATAACCATCCAAAATCATTATTTGTTAAAGGAAGTAGTATTCAAAAAGAAAATGATAATTATATAATAACTGTCACAAAAGTATTTGGTTCAAATCTAAGAGATAGTGATGGATATTTCTATGCCGATAATAAATATAGTGTAAAAATAGAAGGTTTAAATATGTATGCTAATACCCAAAGAGAACTAGATACTAATGAAAAGACAAATGTTAAAAATTACTATAAAAAAAACTATGAACAATTTAAAAACATTAAACCACAGTATAAATACACATTTAAAAAGGTAAATAATGACTATTTCTTAATTAAATTTGAAACTATTAAATAGGCTTTTAAAAGTCTATTTTTATTTACATAGAAATTTCAAAATGATATAATTTAGTTGTACTATAGGAGGGTTTGGAACATGGGAAGTATAGAAGATGTATCTTTTAAAATAGAAGAAAATAGTGGCGCTGAAAACGGAAAAAAATTTAAAATAGTATTAAATGTACCAATGAAAAGAGGGTTCATTGAAAATGTCAAAATGATTATTGATAATAAAGAATATCCATTATGTCATAGAGAGAATAAAAATGGAATGGCCGTATTTGAAACTACTATCGAACTTCAAACGAGTGCGATATATCACTATTATTTTTCTTTTGAAGAAAATGGCAATTTTATAATTTTTAAAAAGAAGGGTAATACCGATAACAAAAGAGTTTCTAAAGATGAAATGTGGAAGATGAGTGTTAATTTTAAAGTTCCAAACTGGGCTAAAGGAAAAATAATGTATCACATCTTTGTCGACAGATTTAAAAAAAGCGATGATAGTCTATTAACCGAGTTACCACACAGACATATTCATAAATCTTGGAATGAAGATTTGAAAACTGGCCCAGATGAAGAGGGAAGATGGAATACGGACTTTTACGGAGGAAATATAAGAGGAATAATAGATTCATTAGATTATATAAAATCCTTAGGCGTATCGATAATATACCTAAGTCCAATTGTCAAAAGTCAGTCTAATCACAGATATGATACAGCTGATTATGAAGAAATAGATCCATATATAGGTACTGAAAAAGATTTAAAAGAACTGTGTGAAAAAGCTCATAAAAAAGGTATGAAAATAATATTAGATGCCGTATTTAATCACACGGGAAATGATAGTAAATATTTTAACGAATATGGAACATATGACACTATTGGAGCCTATCAATCCATATACTCTCCATACTATGATTTTTACAAGAAAAAAGATAATAATTTTGAATATTGGTGGGGAATGAAAAATCTACCAGTATGTGATGATAATTCTAAACATTGGCAAGATTATATATATGGAAAAGGTGGAATTATCGATAAATGGTTTAAACTTGGAATAGATGGACTTAGATTAGATGTAGCTGATGAGTTAACTGATGAATTTATCGAAGGAATAAGAAAAGCCGTAAAAAGAAATAAAGAGGATGGTTTTATAATAGGTGAAGTATGGAAAAATCCTATGAGAATGAATAGGTCTTACATAAGCTCTGGTAAAGGCATGGATACAGTTATGGATTATCTTCTCGTAGATGCTTTAATAAGATACCTTAAATATTCTGATGTAGATAAAATAAAAGATATACTAAATCAAATTCAAAATGAGTATCCAGATGATACGATAAAATCACTTATGAATTTTACATCCACTCACGATATTTCGAGGGCTGTTAATATATTTGGAACAAATAGATTCAAATTAGATGGTGAATGGTCGTGGAATTTATTAGATGAAGACTATAACAAAAGTAGTTCATTTACCATGTCTAATGAAGAATATAAAAAGGCAATTGAGCTTTTAAAAACATATCTTTTTACATTAACTTTCATGCCGGGTAATATATCGATATTTTATGGTGATGAAATAGGCATAATTGGAGAAGGAAACCTTTCAAATAGAAAACCTTATCCATGGGATAATCAAGATAAAGAATTATTAGAATATTTCAAAACTATCGGAGAAATAAGAAAAAAAGAACCATTTCTAGAAAATGCTGAATTAAATATTCTAGATATAAATGGCATCTATCTAATGTTTGAAAGAATTGGAGAAGATTTTAAAACATTGACGACTATTAATAGAACAGATAAAGAATCATTAATAACCATTCCAAGTGAATACGAAAATCACTCAAAAATATACACTCTAAAAAAGTCAACCAAGAATGTATTAAAGCCATATGGAGGAATAACACTAAAAAAATAGAAAAGAGGAATAAAAATGCCAATAACTATGCATGAAAATAATAATAGATTTAACTGCCGAACAGGAGCAATACTTTATAACGAAGACAAGACAAAAATTATATTAGAAAACCAAGAAAACAAAAGATTAGTTTTTCCCGGTGGAAGAATAGATATTGGTGAAAATAGTAAAGAAGCTTTAGAAAGAGAATTAAAAGAAGAATTAAACATAGAAGTATCTTCAAAATTAAAATTCATCTTAGAATTATTTTTAAAAAAAGATGATAGATATTATCATGAAGTTGGATTTTATTATATTGCTGAAATAGAAGAAAGTGAGATAAAAGACAACTTGAAATCATTAGACAGTAATGGAAGCTTTAATTGGTTTAGTATAGAAGAATTAAATTATTATGATATAACAGCTACACCGATTAAAGAAAAAATAATAAATAAAAAAATACCTGATAATATTGAACATATAATTTATAAAAATTATTAGAAAAGGAGATAATATGAAAAGAATAGTAAATATTTTATTAATAGGAATAATCGCATTAACCATTACAGGATGTAATGAAAAGAAAAATCAGTCTAAAGTTGAAAAACCAAAATATGATATTGTTGGAACTTGGAATATAAACACAAATGTCTCTAGCAAAGAAAATAATTACTCACTTAGAGATTTATTTGGTACATGTTTAAATATGTCGTCAAATGACCTTGTTTTTAATGAAGATAAAACGTTCTCATTTAATGTAGGCTGTACTTATAATATGGAAGGTAATTACAAATTAGACAATAATATTGTTAAAATATCTAACATCAAAGATTCAAATATAACAAATAAAGATACATTAAAAGACATAGAGAAAAATATGACATTTGTAATAATAGAGTATAATGACAATCAGTTTATACAAGTGCATATGGATGATTTTGACGATGATGTGTATATTTTCTTTGGTAAAACAAAGGAAACTTATGACAATTCACAAGTGCCTAGTTATGATGAAATAACTAATAGCCAAGCAAAGTAAAGGAGAAGCAGTCATGAAATGGATTATATCTGAAGGTAATCTATTACTAAACTTATGCGGAATTTTTTATAGTATATTATGCCTATTCAGTATAGTAACAGGACTAATATACATAAGTGGAAAAAGAAAATTAAATCCAGTAGAATTGTCAGATAAATTCATAAAAAAATTAGATAATGAAGAAAAGCTAAATAGATTTACTATAAAAATGGGATGGGTAACCTTAATAGTTGGAATTATTCAGGGGATAACTGCCTTTTCTATATTTAAAGGACATAATCAAATACTTTACTGGATAGCTTTAGGTTTTACTATATTTTCAATTTTTTCAGTACTATTTAAACTTAAGGGGAAAATAAGTTCATTTCCAATTATAAAACTGATTTTTTACATTATAATATTGTTAATATTAATTAGTAATAGTTCGGTATAATGACTTTTCAAACTAGATTTAAAAATTTATAATAAAATTACTATAATGAAAGTAGTGGTAGTATGAGTAGTAAGTATTACAAAAGATTAGATTACATAAGAGTTATCTGTTGTATCGCAATTCTCTTATATCATATAGGACTTTTAAAAGGCGGATATCTAGCAGTTTGTACATTTTTTATGTTAAGTGGTTATCTATCCGTAATATCTGGATTTAGAAAGAAAGAATTTTCACTAAAAGCCTATTATCTTAACAGACTAAAAAAAATATATCTGCCCCTTCTAATAGTTGTATTTATTACGGTAGTTATCGTTTTAAAAATTCCAAGTATCAATTGGATGAACTTAAAACCGGAAACGACATCAATACTGTTTGGATATAACAATTTTTGGCAGTTAAATGCCAATCTAGATTACTTTGTCAAACATATATCATCTCCGTTCATGCATCTATGGTATATATCAATTCTCATCCAGTTTGAAATAATATTCCCATTATTTTTTGCTTTACTTAGAAAAATGGGAAGAAAAATAAATAAATTAGCTCCATGTCTAACACTGCTAATTCTTGGAATAATAAGTTATCTATTATTTAAAAAAAATGTAAGTGATGGCAATATAATGGTTGCTTATTATAGTACATTTTCTAGATCATTTTCACTCTTTTTTGGAATGCTTATTGGCTTTATTCATGCATATTTTGATTCATTTATATTAAAAAATAAAAAGTTAAATCAAGGAATATTCTGGATATACATATTTTTATTAATACTTATGTTTATATTTGTCGATGCTCAGTCTAAATTCTTTAGTATAAGCATGATAATTACAACTTTATTAAGCATACGTTTAATTGATTATGGTATTAGTATTCAAGGATCTAAAAGTGCCATTTCAATATTATCTGAAATAAGTTACGAAATATATTTAGTTCAGTATCCTATTATATTCTTATTTCAAAACACAAAAATAAATTCTATAATTCAAATTCCACTAATTATAATAATTACTTTTGTAATAGCCTATCTTTTGCATTTTTCTATTAACATTAAGAAAGATGATAAATTAAAAATCATCAAAATATTTCTATCATTCATATTACTTGTACTAAGTTTAATAGGACTATATAAATATATATTTTCAAAAGACTATACAGGAGAGATGAAAAAACTAGAATCAGATTTAAATAAAAATAGAGAAATATTAAAAGCTAAACAAGAAGAATATAAAAACAAAGAAAAAAATGAAGAAGAACAGTGGCAAGCAACATTAAATGATTTAAACAAAAGTGAAACGGAAATAAAAGAAGTAGTTAAAAATCTGCACATAGTCGGAGTTGGAGATTCCATAATGGAACTTACAGTAAATGATCTATATAATGAATTTCCAAATGGTTATTTTGATGCTAAAGTAAACAGAACTGAAAATCAAGCTAAAGAAGTAGTGACAGAATTAAAGAAAAAAGGTATATTAGGTGATGTGATTTTATTTAACGTAGGAACAAACGGTAACTGTAATATAAAGTGTAAAGAAGAACTAATGGAACTAGTAGGAGATAGAAAAGTATTCTGGGTAAATGCCACTAATCCTGATTATGATACATTTAATCCAACCTTAAAAGAATTAGCTCAAAATCATTCAAATATCCATATAATAGATTGGATAAGCGTCGCAAATGCTCATCCTGAATATCTCATCAAGGATAGAGTTCATCCTAGTGTAAGAGGATGCAAAGTATTCGCAGAGACAATATATAATTCTATATATGAACAGTATCTGAACGAATTTAACGAACAAAAACAAAATAAAATTAAACAGCACGAAGAAGCTGAAAAAAACAAAATAACATTCTTAGGTAATAATTTATTATTAGGTGCCTATGATTCTCTTCAAAAAGAGTATCCATCTGCTGAATATGTCATAGATAAAAATCTAAATTATAGTAGTTTATTAGATAAATTAAAGAAAAAAATAGACGATAAAACTCTTTCTTATAATGTAATAATAATGCTTGACAAAAAAATTACTAAAAATGATTATGAAAAAATAACAAAACTGCTAGAAAATAATAATGTGATTTTAGTAGATATATTTGGAAGTTTAGAAGAAGATAATATTATCGATTTCTATAGTGAAATAAAAAATAACAAAAAATATACAAAATTCGATAATACTCATTTAACGGAAAAAGGAAATAAGGCACTAACTAGAATTTTAAAAACTAAACTTAAAAAATAGACTTATAACCAATATTTACTGTAGAATCAAATAATAAAAAGCTTACCAAGATAAATAAAGATTACTGAAAAATGAACTGAACCCCAAAAGTTGGACAGTTTATAAATAATTTCTAATTAGAGGATTGTAACCTGTAATTGACAGGAGACAATCCTTTTAATTTTACTTTAATTCTATCATAATTATAATAATTAATATAGTCATCTATTG
>JAFWYR010000011.1 GCA_017522615.1 Bacilli bacterium
TACTCATCAACAATTTTCATTTTTTCTTCGTATGAATATCTATATGTTTTGTTTACTTTTTCAGCCATAAGAAAAACACCTCCTTTCGGAGATGTATTCTATCATATGTTAGACCTTTTTTGAATGTCTACCCAGAAGGGTGCATTTCATAATACGGACTTTTTAAAACATATTAAATTATCTCTTACTGAATTGTGGAGCTCTACGTGCACCTTTTAATCCAGGTTTCTTTCTTTCCTTAACTCTTGAATCACGAGTTACAAATCCAGCCCTTTTTAAAATTTTTCTATAACTATCTTCTTTACCTTCGTTATCTTTATCATACTCTAGTAAAGCTCTAGTTATACCTAAACGAATTGCACCAGTTTGACCAGTGAATCCGCCACCGTTAACTTTAACTTCTACATCAAATGTTTTTTCGTTATTTGTAGCAACTAAAGGTTGCATTAAATCCATTACGTTAGTTTCATATGGCATAAAATCTCTAACATCTCTACCATTAACAGTAACTTTTCCTTTACCAGGAGCAACTAGAGTAACTCTAGCAATAGAAGCTTTTCTTCTACCAGTTCCATAAAATTTTCTTAATTCTGCCATTTAAACCCTCCTATTTAACCTCAAGTTTCTTTGGTTGTTGTGCACTATGTGGATGATTTTCTCCTGCATATACAAATAACTTTTTATACATTTGTCTTCCAAGTCTACCTTTTGGAAGCATTCCTTTAACGGCTCTTTCAATCATTTGAGTTGGATATTTTTCTACCATTTCTTTAGCGGTTCTTTCTCTTAAACCACCAGTATATCTACTGTGATTATAGTAGATCTTATCGTTTAATTTGTTACCAGTCAAAACAACTTTTTCTGCATTGACAATAATAACATAATCTCCACCATCGACATGTGGAGTATAAGTAGGCTTATGTTTTCCTCTTAAAACATTAGCTACTTTACTAGCAAGACGTCCTAAAGTTTCACCTTCCGCATCAACTACATACCAATCACGGACAACGTCTTCTTTTCTCTGCATGTATGTTTTCATATTTTTTCCTTTCTCCTTTACATTAGTAAGTTTTCCCAGAACTTACTTATGTGGGATAAATAAATGTACCAGTATTAATTATATTAAAAACATTAAAAAAAGTCAACAATATTAAGAGTTTTTCTAAAAATTATTAAATAAAAAAACAGATTAAAAATCTAATCTGTTAACAATTTACTTACATAATATTATTATCATTCAATAATGTTACCTTTTAATAAAGCACATCTTTTAAATAAAGACCTTCTGGATTAGCTGTCTTACCAGCTTTACGTCTATCTTTAGCAGCTAAAATTTCTATAATATCCTCACTTTTTCTTTTACCTTCACCAATTTCAAGTAATACTCCCATCATATTTCTAACTTGATATCTTAAAAATCCAGTACCTAAAAAACTAATTATTATTTCATTAACATTCTTTATATCTCTAATTAAATTAGTCTGAACAATAGTCCTAACATAATCATCTTTTTGATCATTTGTTTTAGTAAAAGACTTAAAGTCATGAGTTCCTTCCAAATATTTAAGTGCTCGCTGCATCTCTACTACATCTAATTTCTTATTACATTGATAAATATAATTCTTTTCAATTGGATTATATTCTCCCATATTAATTATATATATATACTCTTTAGCTTTAACATCAAATCTAGCATGAAAATCCTCAGGTACTTCTTCTATCTTTTTAACATATATATCATCGGGAATCAAGCTATTAATCGCTTTACGTAACTTATCCGGAGTAATATTCATCTCCAAATCAAAATGTGCTTTCTGATTATATGCATGCACTCCAGCATCTGTTCTACCAGAAGCATGTATACTAACAGCTTTGCGTCCGTTAATAGTTTTTAAAGCTTTTTCTATCTCACCTTGTATAGTTCTTTCTTTAATCTGTTTTTGATAGCCTTTATACTTAGAACCATCATAGGCAAATGTCATAAGATATCTCATAATCTATTACTCCTTCCACAATTATTTTATCACATATTAAAATCATCTTACAAATCTATATATATCTTTTATCAAATCATCTATTTCATCTCTATAACCTATATCAATTTTCTTCTTCTTTAAAACTATATCAGAAAATTTAATCAACTTAGGAATTTGTAAATGACATTGTTTCATCAAATCAAAATCTGAAAAAATACTAAACTTATCTCCAATCCTCTCAATAATCCCGTCATTAATAAGAATAATTTCATCACATAACTTATGAATCATATCAGTATCTTTACTAAATATAACAATAGTTCTGGAATAGCGAATTTTCATTAGTCTAATAATCTTTATCATATTACTTTTATCTTCTTCACTTAATCCTAAAAAAGGTTCATACAAAACTAAAACTTTTGGATTAAAACTTAAAGCTAAAGCAAAACAAACCAGCTTTTGTTCACTAAAACTTAACTTATTAATATCTTTATCTAAATAACTATCATCTAACCCAACCATCTTTAAAGAATCTCTAGCTCTTTTATTAATATTTTTAACCTTTCCAACTTTGAGCTGAAAATAAAATTCTTTACCTATGTTACCGTAAAAAAACTGTTCAGAACTAGATGGACATAAAAAACCAATATTATATATATTTCCCATTATTTTACCTTCGATTGGAATAATTCTACCCGTTAGTAGATCGAATAGTTCTTCTTTAAAAGCTTTACTATTTCCAACAACTCCAGTAATTTTGTTATCTTTAATTTCAAAAGATGCCTTATTGACATCAATATAAGAAACTTTATTAAAAATTATTCCCATAAGGCATCAACCAACTTTTCCATATTATAATAATTTGTATTGATAAGATTATAATATTTTAACTTATTACAAAGAGAAATCATAAAAGGTACTCCTAGTCCATTAGAAATAAAAAGATCTTCATCAACAGAATTAACATCATAACTACCAGAACCTATAATAAAAATATGATTACCTACAAGAGACTCCTCAGTATTATTAGTTATATTAATAATAGTACCTCTTTTATTAAAACGAATTAATTCACGCAAAGTCTTATCCTTCTCATCATCTAAATAATCGATAACATTATCTATTATAAGTAATCTCGGCTTAAAAAGAAACTGATAAGCAAACATAACAACAATCTTTTCTGAAATAGAAAGATCAGAATAATCATAATATAGTAAATCTTCAATTTCTAACTTTTTAACTATTCTCCGAAGCTCTACTTTAATTTTATCAAAAGTTCTTCCTTTTAATTTCAAAACATCGACTAACACATCAATAACCTTACCATTTATATAATCACAGTCTAAAGAAATATAACCGACATATCCCTTTTCTAAACTGTATTTTATGCTTTTATTAAAAAATAAAACTTTTCCACCATAATTTATCTCATCTTTAAGTATTTTAAATAAAGTACTTTTTCCAATCCCGCCTCGTCCTAAAACAGTCATAAAAGAACCTTTTTCTACATTAAAACTAAAGTTCTCAAAAATAACATTATCATCATAACTAAAATTTAAATTACTTATCTCAACTGCTTTCATCTTATTCCACCTTGATTATCTATTATAATAAAAAGAGGACAAATATCAATAAAAAATAATTATTTGTATTTGCCCTCTATTTTATATTTATTCTTTATCTCATTATATGTTTTTTTTAAAAAATTCTTATTTAATCCTTTATTTACCCCTTCATCATATATCTTCTTTAAAACTACATCTATAAATTCAACACTTCCAGGATGTTTTACAACTATATTATCTCTTTCGTTATTCTTCCAATAAATAAGTGGCTCCTTACAATTCCAATCTTTTCCTTTATAAGCCATACCAGCTGCAAGCTTATCGCAAATAGATTCTACAATATATTTATAAGGGATAAAAACACCTATTCTTTCATTTTTATTTAAATCTTCCCAATACTCAAAATGATGTTTATTATGACCCTTATGATGTAACCATACAGTACTATATCCAAGTTCACTTCTCATAACATGAATAGGACTTTTATGTCCATCATAATATTTCGCACTAATTACAAATTCATCATATGAATATTTTGATAAATCATGTACAAAACCTCTAAATGGTACGCCAGCTTTAATAGATAATTTAAAAACATACCACCTATGCTTATTAACTAGATGAAAGTGTTTAAATACATTTTTAACTTTTACCAAACATACCACCTACTATAATCTATTTAGTTTTCTTCTCTTGAATTTTATACGTCATTTTTAATAATGTTTTTCTAGGAATAAATCTAGAAAATGCTAAAGCCAATTTCATTTTAAAAGTCGGAACAATAATTAATTTCTCATCGAACATTTTTTTAATCGCATATCTTGCGACATCCATACTACTTGCTCCCTTAATAGAAAACTTAACTCTAGCAACTTTATTAAATTCGGTCTCAACTGGTCCTGGACAAAGACAACTCACAGAAACATTACTATTTAATCTTCTAAGTTCTTCATATAAAGCTGAAGTTAAATTAACAACATAGCTTTTAGTTCCATAATAAGTAGCCATTAAAGGCCCAGGCATAAATCCAGCAGAAGAACCTACATTTAATATATATCCTTGATCTTTCTTAATAAAATCTTTAATAAATAATTTAGTTAAAGTATGCAAGCTTTTAATATTTAAATCAATCATATCGAGTTCTTTATCTAAATTAGAATCATTAAAAAAACCACACATACCAAAACCTGCATTATTAATTAAAATATCGATATCTTCCTTTTTAACTTCATTATATAATTCCATACAATTATAAGTACTAGAAATATCCTTAACAATTATTTTAACTTTATCTCCAAGTTCTTTAGCAAGTTTCTCAAGTCTAGTCTTTCTTCTAGCTACTAATATAACCTCATAACCTTCTTCCACTAATACTCTTGCCATATCAGCTCCAAGACCAGAACTCGCTCCAGTAATAAGTGCTTTCATATTATATACCCCCTAACTAATATAATTATATAATAAGCATTTTAGTTTGTAAATCAAATTAAGAAAAAAAGCCAGTAAAAACTGACTTTAATTATTATCATCCATCGGTTTCATTAAATCAGGTCGACTTCCATATGAAACTTCTCCGTTCATTGCTCTATCTAAATCACTAGGTCTTTCTTTATTAAAAGTTGGAGTATTTTGATTACCAGTTTGAACATTACTTTCTTGATTAGACTTAGGAAAAGAATCGGGTTTAAAAGAGTTTTCAGAATTTAGTAAAGAATGTTTTTGTTCAATATTAGAAATAATCGGTTCCACTGGTTTTAATGGTTCTTTAAGGTTATTTAATGAATCATTTGAAACATTATTATCATCTTTACCAGCATTTTTAGCCATCTTTTCTATTTTAGCATCAAAATCCTTAAGCATATCATCGATAGAAATAGGCTTAGAATCATTACTAGGTAAAGGATTATTCCCTAAAGGGCTTGGTCCCATTCCTGCAGGTTTTAAATTATTATTAATACCACTAGTTAAAGATTTAATCTTATCTTGCTTTATTTTATCGACATATCCTTTTAAATCAAATACTTTAACTTCTTTCTTTTCTCTTTCTGGATAAATAGCTTTACCATCTTTCTCAGCTGGTCCCCAATCTATTTGCCAGTTCATTTTAAGCTTAGTTCTAAATGGATCAGTACGAAGTCTAAGTAAAATAATTTCTCCCATTTTAAGTCTCTGTAAATCACTAACTGTAATAAGTGGTCTAGTTTCCTTTTTTTCAACACCATCTTTATCTTTTTCTTTAATCTCATACTCACCGCACATCTTACTAATTTCCTCTAATGCAGCAAGTTCAGTACTTATCAAATAAACTATATTTGTACAGTTACCACGAATAGTATCTCCTTTTTCTTTACCATATACTTCCGCAAGCTGTGCATAATTCTGAATAACAAAATAGAATCTCATTCTACGAGATCGAGCTGCCGAAACCATCGCATCTACATCTTTAAGAGGTGGCATATTCGCGAACTCATCCAAAATAAAGTTAGTTCTATATGGAAGTTGTCCGCCATTTTTTTGAGCAAAATCAACTAAAGCTTCATAACATTGTTTTAAGAATATTGTAACAAGTGAATGATATGTCTTCTTTTCATCTTGTACGATTATAAATACAGCTGTTTTATTACCACCGATATCTTCAAAATCAATATCACTATGTGAAAGCATCTCAGATAAATTTTCACGAGCTGCGAACAATCTAATTTTTTGTTTAAATACAGAAAGTATACTACCTCGAGTATCTGTCGGAGATACTATAGTAGATGAAGCAGATATATAAGCAGGACTATTAGGATCCTTACTCTTAAAGTATTCGTTAACATATACAGTATTAGGTCCACACTTCTCTTCTCCAACAGTCGTAAATGAATTAACACTATTTAAATTAATTTCATCTTCACTAGCATCTTCAAATAAACCCAAACAAATACCAGAAAAATAATCAGCTGAAGTTTTCTCCCAAAATGGATCTTGGCTTTGAGCATTCTCATCATAAAGAATATTCATAGCCAAATCATCAGTAAGCTCATTAGCTTTATCGACATTGCCTTCTTTATAATATTTATAAGGTAAATGCATTGGATTCCAACCACTACCTTTTTGTGGATCACGGAAATTTAAAAGTACTACATTATATCCTTTCTTCCTAAGCATATCGGAAGTTTTCTCATATATCTCACCCTTAGGGTCAGTAATAATCATAGACTCATCGTGTTTAGCTAAACTGTGGACAAGTGGAAATATAGTAACCTGTGTTTTACCAGCACCAGTAGAACCGATAATAATATTATGACCTTCACCGTCGTCAACCCACATTTTTCTTCCATTATTAATTAAAGGAATTCCACCAGCTTCAGCCTTCTCAGCCTGAACTTTAACAGGTTTTAATTCTTTCTTAAGTTCACTTTCTGTAAGCCATCTAGCATAACCTTTACTTTTCTTATCACTAGATTCAAAGAAACTGTCACGAACTAAATAAAAACTTACAATAACAGCAATTATATAACAAAATATAGTTGCTCCAATCATATCAGGAGCAAAAGCTGGAAAAGGATTAAAACCATGAAACATATGATCCAAATCAGCTTTTAAAAAAGTTCTAATATTAAGTAAAGCAAACGGAACTAAATACAATAAGGCAACGCACCAAATGCCAAATAATTTCCATTCCTTCTCTTCAGCAATTAACCTAAATTTCATAAAATGCCTCCATCTATTCTAATAAAAATTATACTATAAATTTAAAGTAAAGTAAAATAAAAAAGAAGATACTATTTAGCATCTCCTTCAACTAACTCAAGTTTAACGATTAACGCATCGTCTCCTCTACGTTCATCGATTTTTAAAATTCTAGTATAACCACCATTTCTCTTTGCAAAGCGTACAGCTAAATCATCAAATACTTTTTTAACTGTTTCTTTATCATTATGTAAGAAAGCTAAAGCTTTTCTTCTAGCAACTAAGCTACCATCTTTACCATAAGTAATCATCTTATCGACAAACTTACGAACTTCTTTAGCTCTAGTTTCAGTAGTCATAACTGACTCATTATTAATAACGTCACGAGTTAAATTAGCAAGCATTGCTCTTCTATGTTTGTTGTCACGACCTAACTTTCTATAAGCCATTCTTATTCCTCCTAACTATTAGTCTTCTTCACGGAATTTAAGTCCCATATCTTTGATTTTATCCATAACCTCTTTCAAAGATTTTTTACCTAAATTACGAATCTTCATCATTTCAAGTTCAGATTTTTGAGTTAAATCACCTAAAGTATTAATATTAGCTCTCTTCAAGCAGTTATAAGCTCTTACAGAGAAGTCTAAATCATCTATTGAAGTTTCTAACTTCTTAAGCTTACTGTCTTCTTGTTTAGCATTCATAATACCAGTTATATCAGCAATCTCTGATAAATTAGTAACAATATTTAAATGTTCGATTAATATCTTAGCACCAAGTGCCATAGCCTCTTCTGGTCTAATTGAACCATTAGTTTGAACTTCCATAGTTAATTTGTCATAAGAAGCATCTTGTCCAACACGAGCTTTATCTACATCATAACTAATTCTCTCAATAGGAGAAAAATTAGCATCTATTGGAATATATCCGATAGTCTCATCTGTAACATATTTTTTATTTTCAGTTGAAAGTGAAGATCCTCTACCACCAGCAATGATAAATTCCATATCTAATTTACCACCTTTAGCTAGTGTAGCAATAACATGATCTTTATTGATAATCTCTATATCACTATCACATTCAATATCTCCAGCAGTAACAGTCTTCTCACCTTTAACTGATAGATGAGCAGTCTTAATATCATCAGAATCACTTCTGATAACTACACCTTTTAGATTAAGGACAATAGCTACTACATCTTCGATAACTCCTTCAATAGTCTGAAATTCATGCATAACACCATCTATTTTAACAGCTACAATTGCATGACCAGGCATAGAAGAAAGCATTACTCTTCTAAGAGCATTACCAAGTGTAAGTCCAAATCCTCTTTCTAAAGGTTCTAACTCAAATTTTCCATAAAAATTATTTTCAACATATTCAACTATTTTATAATCTGGTTTTTCAAAGTTCATATTGAGCTCCTTTCTTATCCACGAGGTCTTTTAGGTGGACGACATCCATTATGTGGTATAGGTGTTACATCAGAAATAGATGTAATCTCAAGACCTGCTGTTTGTAAAGAACGAATTGCTGTTTCACGTCCAGAACCTAATCCTTTCGCATATACCTCAACTTTTTTCATTCCCATTTCAGAGGCAGCTTTACCAGCCGCTTCAGCAGCCATACCAGCCGCAAATGGAGTAGACTTTTTACTTCCTTTAAATCCTAAAGTTCCAGCGGAAGCCCAAGATATCGCATTACCATCTTTATCAGTAAGTGTTACGATAGTATTGTTAAAGGTTGAATGAATAAAAGCCTTACCCTCTGGGACATTCTTTTTAACCTTACGTTTTCTTGCTTTATAAGCCATAATATCCTCCTTTATTTTTTCTTATTAGCTATTGTTTTTGGTTTACCCTTACGAGTTCTAGCATTTCTACGAGTACTTTGTCCGTGAACTGGAAGTCCTCTTTTATGACGATTTCCTTGATAGCTATTGATTTCCATCTTAGTCTTAATATTCATGTTTACTTCACGTCTTAAATCACCTTCAGTAACATATTTATTTACTTCGTCACGAATTTTAGCTAGTTCATCATTGTTTAAATCAGAAGTCTTTTTATTCTTATCAACACCAGCATCTTTTAAAATAGTGTTTGAAAGACTTCTTCCAATACCATAAATATAAGTTAATGAAATTTCAACTCTCTTATTATTTGGTACATCTACACCTTTAATACGTGCCATTGCTTATTCCTCCTTAACCTTGTCTTTGTTTGTGTTTAGGATTAACACAAATTACCATTGTTTTTCCGTTACGTTTGATAATTTTACATTTATCACACATTTTTTTAACTGATGGTCTAACTTTCATAAATATTCCTCCCTACCTTGTAACTCTATAGGTTATACGCCCACGTGTTAAATCATAAGGTGATAATTCAATTTTCACTTTGTCGCCTAGTAAAATACGAATCTTATGCATACGCATTTTACCAGAAACGTGGGCCCTAATTTGTGTTCCATTTTCAAGTTCTACAATGAACCCGTCACGAGGTAATTTTTCAACTACAACTCCCTCGACTTCTATAACAGCTTCTTTAGCCATTTTATCACCTCCTAGTTAATATCTCATACCCATCTTTAGTAACGAGTACCGTGTGTTCAAAGTGTGCTGATGGCTTTCCATCGGCCGTAATAATTGTCCAACCATCTTCAAGCATATATATCTTTCTCGTTCCCAAATTAAGCATAGGCTCAACAGCTATAACCATACCTTCCTTAAGAATAGGACCAGTATGTCTAGCTCCATAATTTGGAACATCAGGTTCTTCATGGACATCAGTTCCAACACCATGACCGACAAGCTCTCTAACCACACCTAAGTTATGTTCCTTCGCATACTTACTAACCGCATATCCGATATCACCGACATAGCAACCATCGTGAATAGCAGCAAGACCTTTAAATAAAGATTTCTCAGTATGCTCCATAAGATACTTCTTTTCATCAGATATTTCTCCAACCGCATACGTCCAAGCTGAATCTCCATGATATCCTTTATAGCAAGCTCCAATATCTAGAGTAATAATATCTCCTTCTTTTAAAACTCTATTACCAGGAATACCATGTACAACTTCATCATTTACAGACGCACAAACAGTTCCAGGAAATCCATCATAACCTTTAAACGATGGGGTCGCACCTCTACTTAAAATATATTCTTCACAGAGTCTATCTAACTCTAAAGTAGTAACTCCAGGCTTAATATATTTCTTAATATAATTATGAGTACTTCCAGTTATTTCTCCAGCAATTCTAAGTAGTTCTATTTCTTCTTCACTCTTAATACTAATCATAAATTCTCCTTAATAATCTTATCGATATCTTCAAAAACAACATCTAATGGTTTAGTTCCATCGACATGATATATCTTTTCGCTATCAGAATAATAATCAATAATAGGTGCTGTTTCATTAACATATACATCAAACCTATGGTCATAAGTTTCTAAATTATCATCTACTCGAGCTTTAAGACCATGACCACAGTCATCACACACATCATTAACTTTAGGTTTACTTTCCTCAAAATTAACATTGTATACACTACCACAGTTTAAGCATACTCTTCTACCAGTAATTCTTTTCTCACCGATCTCTTTAGGTATATCTAAAACAATGATAATGTTTTTCAAATTACTCTTATCACAAATCTCTTCATAAATATTAACTTGCGTCATATTTCTAGGAAAACCATCTAAAACAAATCCATTCTCGCAGTCTTCCTTAGCAAGTCGATTAAATAAAAGTTTTGCAACAATTTCATTATCCACGAAAGCCCCTTCCTCAAGTTTCTTCTTAATATCTTCATCTTCGACATTTCGAAGTAAATCACCGATTGAAACATGAGGAAAGCCATACTTATCGTAAATTAAATTTGAAAGTGCCCCTTTACCAGCCGCTGGAGGAGCGATAAAAGTAATATTCATTACATACTCCTCCTCTTATAACTTTGACTGATTAAATTACTCTCTATTTGTTTATAAGTATCTAGAATAACTCCAATAACGATAATAAGTCCTGTACCACCTATTGATACTGTTGAAGGTAGACTAGTTGCCATACCAAGTATATAAGGAAGTCCAGCAATAATCGCTAGGAATAAAGATCCCACAACAGTTATTCTAATTAACACTTTATTAACATACTTTACAGTTTCTTCCCCAGGTCTAACACCAGGAATGAAACCACCAGACCTTTGTAAATCTTCTGCCATCTCCTTAGGTTTAATAACAATAAATGTATAAAAGTAAGAAAATGCCACGATAAATACTATAAATAGTATAAATCCAGTAACTGATGTTAAACTAAGCCACTGTTTAACAAAATCCATCATTTTTTCATTCTTAGAGAATTGAGCAATCAATGCTGGAACAGAAATAAGTGCTGATGCAAATATTACTGGTACAACTCCAGCCGAGTTTAGCTTAAATGGCATATAAGATCTTTTACTAGAAAAGATATTATTAGTCTTATTTGCATATTGAATTGGAATTCTTCTTGCCGCAAGTTCTTCAAATAAAACACCAAGAACAACAAATAAATATACAATAACGAATAAAGCAAATAATCCTATACCAACCCACATATTTTCTTGAGCTCCAACTAAACTAGTCCAAGCAGTCGTAAACATATGTGGAATAGTAGCTAAAATACCTGCCATGATTATCATCGAAGTACCATTTCCTAGACCTTTCTTAGTAATCTCATCACCAATCCATAGAAGTAGACAAGTACCAGCAGTCATAACTAAAGATACCTCTAAATAATCAGTTACAGTCCCATCACTAATAAATGCAAATGAGAACATATAACCTTGTACAAAAGCTAAAACAATACCCAAAACTCTTGTAATTTGATTTATCTTATTTCTTCCTGTTTGACCTTGCTTAGCAAGTTCTGAGAAATAAGGAACTATATCCATCTGAAGTAATTGCATAATAATGGAAGCTGTAATATATGGTGTAACACCTAGTGCAAAAATACTAAAATTCTGCATAGCTCCACCACTCATTACATCGAGTAGTTCCAAAAATCCTACATCTAATCCAGAGCTTGCTCCAGGAACAACGATAGTCGTACCTAACTTAAATACAAACAAACAGAAAAATGTAAATAATAATTTTTTTCTTAATTCCTTGTTAGCAGGACTAAAAAATCCTTTTAATTTTTTCATAGGTCTAGATCACCTCAGCTTTTCCACCTAAGTCTTCTATTTGTTTCTTGGCAGAAGCCGAAAATTTACTAGCCTTGACAATTAATTTTCTCTCTAAAGTACCATTGCCAAGTACTTTTATCCCATCTAAAGCATTTTTAATAATACCCATATCTTTAAGTATTTCAGGATTAACCTCAGCACCATCTTCAAATTTATTTAAATCTGAAACATTAATAACTGCATATACTTTCTTAAATCTAGCGTTAGAGAAACCTCTTTTAGGTAGTCTTCTAAATAATGGTGTTTGTCCACCTTCGAATCCTACTCTAACTCCTCCACCACTTCTAGAGTTTTGACCATTTTCTCCTCTACCAGCAGTTTTACCGGTTCCAGAACCTGGTCCTCTACCAACTCTCTTACGGTTTTTAGTTGCACCTTCATTTGGTTTAATAGTATGTAATTTCATTATAATTCCTCTACTTTCTTACCACGTAATCTAGCGATTTCTTCTGCAGTTTTTTGTTGTTTAAGTGCATCTAATGTAGCATATGCCATATTAATTTTAGTGCTTGAACCTAAAGATTTAGATAAAATATCCTTAACTCCAGCAAGTTCAAGTACAGTTCTAACAGGACCTCCTGCTTTAACTCCAGTACCTTTTACAGCTGGTTTAAGTAATACTCTACTAGCTCCTCTTGTTCCAATAGCTTTATGTGGGATAGTATTTCCATCTACAATTGCAACTCTGCAAACGTTTTTAGTAGCAGCCGCAACAGCTTTCTTAATAGCTGTAGGAACTTCGGCAGCCTTACCAGAACCGATACCTACACGGCCCTTACGATCTCCGACAACAGCAGTTGCCGCAAAACGTAATTGACGTCCACCCTTAGTTACTTTTGTAACACGGCCAATACTGATAACTTCTTCGTCAAATATTTTTGGACGGGCTTCTCTTCTTTGTCTTTCCACTCTTATTCCCTCCTTAAAAATTTAATCCATTCTCACGTGCAGCTTCTGCTAAAGCTTTAACACGTCCATGGTATAAGTATCCACCTCTATCGAATACTACATTACTAATTTTTGCTTTTTTCGCTCTTTTAGCAATTAATTCACCAACTTTAGTAGCTGCTTCAACATTACCACCATTTTTAAGCTTTAATTCTTTATCAATTGAAGAAGCACTTACTAAAGTCTCACCTTTAGTATCATCGATAATTTGTGCAAAAATATTATTATTACTTCTAAACACATTAAGTCTAGGAATATCTGTAGTTCCAGAAATTTTATTTCTAACTCTAGTGTGTCTAGCCTTACGCACCTCGTTACGATTTACTTTTTTAATCATATCCTTCTTCCTTTCTATTAAGCAGCTTTCTTACCAACTTTACGAATAATATGTTCGTCTTGGTAACGAATACCTTTTCCTTTATAAGGCTCAGGTTTTCTTATTTTTCTAACATTAGCAGCAAACTCGCCAACTAATTGTTTATCAATACCTTTAATAATAAGTTCAGTATTACTTGGACATTCACAAGTTAAACCCTCAGGAATATCTAACATAACAGGATGAGAATAACCAGCAGTAACTTTTAGCTTTTTACCTTGAACATCAAAACGATATCCAACACCAACAGTCTCTAACTTTTTCTCAAATCCATCAGTAACACCTTTAATCATATTATTTATATTAGCGTTAGCTGTTCCATGGAAGTTTTTAAACTCATCACTTTTTCTACTAACTGTAAGTTCGGTACCTTCCACTTTAACAGTAATATTTTTATTAATTTCAGTAGAAAGTTCACCTTTAGGACCTTTAACTGTAACAATATTACCATCAGTTTCCACAGTTACACCAGCAGGTACATTTAATACTCTGTTTCCTATACGACTCATAATATCTTCCTTTCTACCAAATATAAGCTAAAACTTCTCCACCAAGTGATTTTTTCTTAGCATCTCTACCAGTCATCACACCTTCTGAAGTTGATACGATAGCGATACCTAAACCATTAAGTACTGAAGGTACTTCTGTAGCTTTAGCATACACGCGAAGTCCTGGTTTAGAAATTCTCTTAAGTCCAGTAATAACACGTGTCTTGTTATCATACTTTAAAGATAAAATTAATTTACCTTGTGGTTTTTCATCTAAAACTTTAAAATTAGAAATATATCCTTCTTCCTTTAAAATTCTAGCAATTTCTTCTTTCATTTTTGAAGTTGGCATTTCAACTTCTTTATATCTTAATTGATTTGCATTACGGATTCTCGTAAGCATATCAGCAATTGGATCTGATACTACCATATTTAATCCTCCCTTCTTACCAACTTGATTTTGTAAATCCAGGTATTTGTCCTTTATAAGCTAATTCCCTAAAACAAATACGGCATATTCCATATTTTTTAAGTACTGAATGTGGTCTACCGCAAATTTGGCAGCGCGTATAAGCACGTACTTTATATTTAGGCTTTTTATTAGCTTTTACAATCATACTTTTTCTTGCCATAAATTCCTCCTAATTATTTTTTAAACGGCATACCGAAACCTTTAAGTAAGTCTAAAGCTTCCTCGTTAGTTTTTGCTGTTGTAACAAATACAATATCCATTCCACGTACTTTTACAACTTTATCATAATCTATTTCAGAAAAGATTAGTTGTTCAGTTAAACCTAAAGTATAGTTACCTCTACCATCAAATGATTTTGGACTAATACCTCTAAAGTCACGAACACGTGGTAAAGTAATACTAATTAACTTGTCTAAAAAGTTATACATATTAGCTCCTCTTAAAGTTACCTTACAACCGATGGCTTGACCCTCTCTAACCTTAAAACCAGCTATAGCCTTTCTAGCTCTTGTAATAATTGGCTGTTGTCCAGTAATAGTTTTTAAATCTTCTACTGCAGCATCGATTAATTTACTGTTACCAGTAGCATCACCGACACCCATGTTAACGACAATCTTATCTAACTTAGGTACAGCCATAACACTTTTATAATTATATTTATCAGTTAAACTTGGTACGATTTTTTCTTTATACTCTTTTTCTAGGCGGTTCATAAATGCCCTCCTTTCAAATCTTAGTCAAATTTTTTACTAGATTTCTTTGACACTCTTATTTTTTTACCATCTTTAATTTCATAACCTACTCTAGTACCTTTTTTAGCTTTTTCATCATAAAGCATAACATTTGAAACATGTATAGGCATCTCTATTTCAGCTATTCTTCCATCTTCTCCACCGCTTGGTTTAATATGCTTATGGGCAATATTAACGCCTTCAACGATGACTTTGTCGGAAGCTCTTAAAGTCTTTAAGACTTTACCTTCTTTGCCCTTATCCTTACCAGCAATAACGACAACTTTATCTCCTTGTTTAATTCTCATATTATTCCTCCAAACGATCTATAATACTTCTTTAGCAAGTGAAACAATTTTCATAAAATCCTTCTCACGAAGTTCACGAGCTACAGGTCCAAATACACGAGTTCCGATTGGACTTTTATCATCTTTGATTAAAACACAAGCATTCTCATCAAATTTGATATATGATCCATCTTCTCTTCTTAGACCAAATTTTGTTCTTACTACAACTGCTTTTACAACTTGCCCAGCAGATACTGTTCCGTTAGGCATAGCTTTCTTAACAGTTCCAACAACTATATCTCCAATATTGCCAGTTTTAACTTTGCTTCCACCGAGTACTCTAATAACTAGAAGTTCACGAGCACCAGAATTGTCAGCTACTTTTAAACGGCTTTCCTGTTGAATCATATATAATTCCTCCTTCTAAGTTATAGAATAACTGCTTCTTCAACTACTTTAACTAAACGATAATGTTTTGTTTTAGATAGTGGTCTTGTTTCAGCAATTCTAACTATATCTCCCACTTTTGCTACATTTTGTTCATCGTGGGCAGCATATTTTTTAGAGTATTTAACTCTCTTACCATATTTTCTATCCATTTTGTGAGTTTCAACTAAAACTGTAATAGTTTTATCATTTTTTGCACTAACTACTTTTCCAACTAATTCTTGTCTTATATTTTCCATATATTATCCTCCTAGTTTCCTAATTCACGTTCGCGAAGAATAGTTTTCATTCTCGCTACAGCCTTTCTTAATTCCTTAATTCTACTAGGTTGTTCTAATGAACCAGTAGCTTGGCTAAAACGTAATTTAAAAAGTTCTGCTTTGCATTCAGAGATTTTTTCTAAAAGCTCTTTATCACTAAGTTCCCTTAATTCATTAATTTTCATTTGCCTCGCCACCTTTCATTACAAATTTACATTTAATTGGTAGTTTATGCATAGCAAGTCTTAATGCTTCTCTTGCAACTTCTTCACTCACACCAGAAACTTCAAACATGATTTTTCCTTTTTTAACAACGGCAACCCATTTTTCAGGTGTTCCTTTACCTTTACCCATACGAGTACCGATACCTACAGCTGTTAATGACAAATGAGGGAATATGTTAATCCATATTTTTCCTCCACGTTTCATGTAACGTGTCATTGCCACACGGGCAGCTTCGATTTGTTGTTGACTTATCCAAGCACCTTCTAATGCTTGTAAACCATAATCTCCAAATGATAAGGTTGTATTTCCTTTAGCTTTACCATCATATCTCAAACGATGAGGTCTACGATATTTAGTTCTTTTTGGAATGACTGCCATTCTTATTACCTCCCTTATCTTCTTTAGAGGCAAGGATTTCTCCCTTATAAATCCATACCTTGACACCGATTTTACCATAAATAGTATCTGCTTCTTTATGAGCATAATCGATATCAGCTCTTAATGTATGACGTGGAACTTTACCTTCAGTATAGTGTTCTGATCTAGCAATTTCAGCTCCATTTAAACGTCCTGAAACTTCAGTTTTAATACCCTTAGCTCCTGATTTCATAACATTTCTAATAGCTTTCTTTTGTGCAATCTTATATGAAGCACGTCCCTCTATTTGGTGAGCTATATTCTCAGCAACCAAAGCGGCTACTAAATTAGGGTTTTTAATTTCTTTAATCGAAATATGAATTTCTTCATTAACGAGTTTAGATAATTCTTTCTTTAATTTTTCTATTTCGTCACCGCCATGACCGATTACAACACCAGGTTTGGCAGTATTGATAATTACTTCGGTCTTTTCACTGTTTCTTTCGATAACAACGCTAGCAACAGCGGCTCCAGATAATCTTTTTTCTAAGAACTTACGAATCTTATAGTCATTACCTAAGAATTTAGCAAAATCTTTATTGCCAGCATACCAATTAGATTCCCATGACTTATTGATTCCAATTCTAAGTCCGACTGGACTAACCTTTTGACCCATGTATTACCCTCCTTTACTTTTCACTAACTACCACTGTAATGTGGCTTGATCTTTTTAATATTGGTTTAGGCATTCCTTTAGCACCTGCGCGGCCTCTTTTTAAAGTTCTGCCTTCGTTTATATAAGCTTCTTTAACATATAAGTTTTCCCTCTTTAATTCTAAGTTATTCTCAGCATTTGCAGTAGCTGATAATAATACCTTACGAATTAATCTAGAAGCTTCCTTATTTATGTTTGCTAAAATTGTATCGGCTTCATTTACATCCTTACCACGAATTAAGTCGATTACAAGGCGAGCTTTTCTAGGTGCTATTCTAACACCTTTTGCAACTGCTTTAGCTTCCATTTATATCATCCTTTCAGGTCTATTTTTTCTTCTTATCATCGCCGTGACCACCAAATTTACGTGTTAATGCGAATTCACCCAATTTATGTCCAACCATATCTTCTGTTACATAAACAGGAATAAATTCTCTACCATTATGAACAGCAAATGTGTGTCCTATAAATTCAGGAAAAATTGTAGAACGGCGTGACCAAGTTTTGATTACTTCTTTTTTACCAGATTCGTTCATTTCCTTTACTCTTTTTAATAATCTATCAAAAACGTAAGGACCTTTTTTCAAACTTCTAGCCATTAATAAATCATCCTTTCATTATTTTCCTCGGCGAACAATCAATTTGTTTGAAGCCTTTTTCTTATTACGTGTTTTATATCCAAGAGCAGGTTTACCCCAAGGAGTAACTGGACCTTTACGTCCGATAGGCGCTCTACCTTCACCACCACCGTGTGGGTGATCGTTAGGGTTCATAACAGAACCACGAACTGTAGGTCTTATTCCCATATGTCTCTTTCTTCCGGCTTTACCTAAATTGACAAGTTCATAATCGGCATTTCCTACTTCACCGATAGTAGCCTTACAAACGCTAAGTACTTTTCTAACTTCACCACTTGTTAGACGAAGTAAAGTATATTCTCCTTCTCTACCAAGAATTTGTACTGAAGAACCAGCACTTCTAGCCATTTGGCCACCTTTACCAGGTTTTAATTCAACATTGTGAACTAAAGTACCTTCTGGAATATCAGCAAGTGGTAAACAGTTACCAACTTTTATATCGGCATTACTTCCACTTTCAATTTTCATTCCAACTTTTAATCCGTTTGGAGCAATTATATATCTCTTTTCTCCATCGGCATAATTAATTAAAGCAATGTTAGCACTTCTATTTGGATCGTATTCGATAGAAGCAACTGTTCCAACGACACCATCCTTATTTCTTTTAAAATCGATGATTCTGTATTTTCTCTTAGCTCCACCACCATGATGTCTTACAGTGATTTTACCTTGATTATTACGACCACCAGATTTTTTAATTGTAACAACTAATGATTTCTCAGGTTTAGTTTTAGTAATATCTTCATTAACTAAAGTTGTCATACCACGTCTACCATTGGTTGTTGGTCTATATGATCTAATCGCCATTTTCTAAACCTCCTATTAAAATTCTATTGAATTTCCTTCTTTTAATTTAACAATTGCTTTTTTAACTCTATTTGCTCTTCCCTCATATCTTCCGACTCTTTTTTTCTTAGGATATGTGTTCAAAGTATTAACTTTTAAAACTTCTACATTGAAAAGTTTTTCTATAGCTTCCTTAATCTCAGTTTTACCAGCCTTAGGATCAACACTAAATACGAATGTGTTGTTCTTAGTAGCAAGTTCTTGAGATTTTTCAGTAATAATTGGAGCTTTTATAATGTCTCTATATCTATCCATTAAGAAAGCACCTCCTCTAATGCTTCTACTGCATCTTTAGTGATAACTAAATAATCAGCTGCAATAACATCTAAAGTATTAATTTCATCAGCAGTTAACAATTCAACTTTAGGAATATTTCTTGAAGCAAGTATTAAGTTATCTGATAATTCTTTAACTACGATTAATATATTTTTAGAAACTTTTAAATCTTCTAAAACTTTAATCATATCTTTTGTTTTATTTGTCTTAAGAGTAAACTCATCAACAACTATCAAAGCTTTGTCTAAAACTTTATAAGAAAGTGCTGACTTAAGAGCAAGTACTCTTTCCTTTTTATTCATTTTCTTTCCATAAGTTCTTGGGTGTGGTCCGAATACTACGCCACCATGATACCAATGTGGAGCTCTAGTACTACCTTGTCTAGCATGACCAGTTCCTTTTTGTCTCCATGGCTTTCTTCCTCCACCACTTACATCTGAACGTGTTTTAGTATTTGCTGTACCTTGTCTTTGAGAACTTTGTGCTAAAGTAATAGCATCATATAGTACTGCATCATTTGGAGTAATTCCCCAAACTTTTTCATTTAAAGTAATATCGCTAACTTTTTTGCCGTTAAGGTCAACTATTGTATTCTTTTTCATAATTTACCTCCCTAAGCCTCTGCGCTTTCTTGAACTTCTGGAGCTTCAGCTTCCTTAACTTCAGGATTCCAGTTTACAAGTTCAGCTCTTTTGTTAACTTTACCAGGTTTTTTAACAGCACTCTTAATGATAACTAATCCTTTTTTAGGTCCAGGAATATTTCCTTTTACTAAAATTGCATTATTTTCTTTATCTACTGAAACAATTTCCAAATTTTGAATAGTTACAGTTAAAACTCCCATATGACTTGGTAGTCCTCTACCTTTAAACACGCGCATTGGTCTCATTGTACCAAGTGATCCTGGTCCTCTATGATAATGTGAACCATGACCCATAGGTCCTCTATGTTGATTGTATTTCTTGATTGAACCTTGGAACCCTTTACCTTTAGTAGTTCCAGTTACATCGATGACCTCACCAACTTCAAAAATATCTGCAGATATCTCTTGACCTAAAGTATAATCATCGACATTTACACCTCTGATTTCTTTAAAGAAGCGCTTAGGTGTAGTTTTTGCTTTGTTGGTTATACCAACAGAAGCCTTCGTCGCAAGTTTTTCTCTTTTAGTATCGAAAGCAAGTTGGATAGCTTCATAACCATCGTTTTCTTTTGTCTTAATTTGAGTTACAACATTCGGAGTAACTTCAATGACAGTAACAGGTGTAAGTTTACCATCTTGATTAAATACTTGAGTCATTCCTATTTTACGACCTAAGATTCCTTTCATATTTTCTCCTCCTATAATTTAATTTGAATATCAACACCACTTGGAATATCTAGATGCGATAAAGCATCGATAGTCTCCTTACTTGGATTATTGACATCAATAAGTCTTTTATGTGTTCTTTTTTCGAATTGTTCACGTGAATCTTTATATTTGTGAACAGCTCTTAAAATTGTAATCTTTTCAACTTCAGTTGGAAGTGGAACAGGTCCACTAACTTCTCCGCCAGTTCTTTTAATAGTAGCAACTATTTTTGCACAAGCAGCATCTAAGTTCTTATGTTCAAAAGATTTTAATTTAATTCGAACCTTCTTACTTGACATATTGAATCCTCCTCTCGCCTATATCTGAGTATAGACTTGCTCCGTGTAAAAAACCCGATTATCCATTTTAAATAATTACAACTTAACCTGGCGTCTCGGCAACCTCACACATCTCAGCACGTCACACATTCAAAATTATACACAATAATCTTATGAAAATCAAGCTTTTTTAATAATTTTTTAATAAAATTTACACAAAAAAACAGAAATATTAAACCATTTCTGTTTTCACTTGTTAACTAAATAACACCTTCCTTCTTTTTTATGTGGATTTATATAAGAGAATCAAAACACTTTTATATCTATATTACACCTTCCTTCATCATAAAATTATCTATATTAAAAGTTTAATTCTAATCATTTTCACCTATTTTCTTATTTCATCACTTCCTTCGACACTAACATCATATCAATAAATTATAAATATATTATGTTTTAATTATGTGAAATTATGGGATTAAAAAAGTTAGTATAAACTAACCTTATAAAACACCAATATCCTTTAAATTTGCTAAAATTAATTCTACGGATGTTTTAATAAACAACTTAACATTATCCATATTAAAAACCATATCTTTATGAACTTTTGTGTTTTCAATAACTTCCCCAACTTTATTCACAATAACATTAATTTTATCCATAGGGATTTCTTTGATAATGTTTTTAAACTCAGGAACATCATTATAAAATATTTTTAAATCCAAATTATAATAATCTATTAATCTTATATTCAAATTAGTATAGTCATTATATATATAGATTAAATCCATCCTACCAGTATATTTAATCACTGTTCCATCCAGCTTTGTAATAAAATCTTTACCTCTAATCTCCGTTAAAAAATACTTAAACCATAAATAATCTGTATAAAGATGTACATAGTATCCTAAAACAAAATCATCATCTAAATAAGAACTATACTTATTTAAAAATAAATCAACATTTGGAATACCATCATTATTATCAATAAAATGACTTTTTTCTCTGCTCCAACCCACTTCTTTAGATATATCAGGTGCAATAGAACCAATTAAAAAATCAGCGCTATTTCTTTTTAATTTCTTATTTACTTCATTTGCAACTGCAATATGAATCATTGATGATGGCATTATAACACCTCCTAAAAATAATAGAACTAATCTAACTGATTAATTCTATTATTAATTATTCTCCTAATACAAGATACTTTTCCAAATAATATTTCTTTCCATCTTTAACAAAAGTATATTGATAACGAGTTCCTTTATTTTTAATTTTATCAAAATCATTTTCATAATCAGAAGTGACTTTTGTTACATCTAAAACCTGTCCATTTGCAGATGGCATATCATAATCTTCAAAATCATAAATCTTATGAATCCCAAGCGGATCAGAAGTAATATATTCACTTCTATCAGAACTATAATAAAGTTTATTTAAAACCATAACATACTTATCACCAGATTTTTTTATACTATTAAGTTTAGTATAAACTGGTTCAACATTAACTGCAGGGTGCTTTGGATGATTTTCATTATAAACAAAAGTGTTGTTTTCCATATTATAACTATATAAAACTCCATCGTTCAATTCGCAATTAACATCGCCTAATTCAATATCTTTATTAAAAACATTTTTTATATAATTATGAACTTCATCAGCAGATACAATTTTACACTCATAAACTCCAAAGCACATATTATTTATAGCAACTCTAAGTAATTCATCTTTTCCATATGCATCTAAAGAATCCAAGTTATTGTCAATAATAAATGTCTGTAATTCTAAAGCAACTTCCTTTAAATTTTCTTTTGCCTCAGGTTTAGCCGGATTTTTATTGATCGAATCACCAATAAAATCGATAAATATATATATAAGTAAAAAACCAACAACTATACTAGCAACTATAATAGTAATTTTATTTTTCTTTTTCTGCTCAGCCATTTCATTTTTTTCTCTGCTCATATTAGCAAAAGGATTATTAATAACTTGAGGCTCTTCAACTACTTGGTTATTATCTAAATTACTTTCACTTTGACTATTTTCATTCTGATTATTTTCATTCATATTATTTCCTCCTATTTCTAACTTTGCTTTCTACCATTTTATATAAAAGCCACAAAGTACAAAAACCACCAAACACCAAATAAATGTAGAAAATAAATGGTAGATCATCTTTACTATTTACTACTATCAAACTAGTTCCCACAATATAAGCAACATCCAATATAGTAATAATCACCATATGAACCAAATGCTCTAAATTCCTCATTTGATGTTTTGAATCATTAAGTTCTATATTAAATTGTAATTCTCCACTGTTAACACCCTTTAAAAATGAGAGAAGTTCATTAGGCAAATAAACCAAATCAGTTCCACTTTGAATTCCTTTTTCTAGTAATTTACCTGCATCTTTTTTTTCAAACATTTTTTCTGGTCTTATATGAGTACCTAAAATTTTCACTAAATTAATACCCGGACTTATTTCTTTTAAAACACCTTCAATAACTATTATACCACGAATAAGCATTGTAATATCTTTTGGAAGATTAATATTATTATTTGTTAACATAGAAAGTAAATCATTCAAAAAATCCTTTATATTGATATCCGATGCATTTTTAGTCATATTTTTATCGAGTACCTTCTTGATATCATTTTTCAGTCTCATATGATTTACATCATGAGAATCACCTAAAGTAAGTAATATGTGTGATATTTCAGTTATATCTTCTTTTAATATAGCAACAATACAACCACTTAACAGTTCTCTATCTTGTTTAGATAATCTCCCCATCATTCCAAAATCTAAATAGACAATTTTCCCGTTTTTAATTTTTAAATTCTCATTATGTGGATCCGCATGAAAAAAACCGTCATCTATAGCTTGTTTTATATAATTAGCCGCAAGCTTTTTACCTATTTCATCCATGTCATAGCCATCTATTTTTAAAGCTTCAAAATTATCAATATTAATACCATTCATATATTCCATTACCAAAACATTAGATGTCGTATAATCTTTATATACTCTTGGAGATCTAATATAAGCAACATCTTTATTGTTTTCGTAAAATTCTATAGTATGATCAGCTTCAATCAAGAAATTCATCTCTTCCTTAGCTGTTTCAAACATTTCATCTAAAACATCATTAAAATCAATTACTGTAGAAAAGAAATGATCTAAATGTAGATAAGAATATATTTTTTTAATTAACTTAACATCCATCTCCATCTTTTCATATATTCCATCTCTTTGAACTTTAACAACTACATCTTTTCCATCTTTTAATGTAGCTCTATGAACTTGAGCAATAGAAGCTGAACCGATAGGAGTTGAGTTTATCTTACTAAAAATTTCGTCAGTTTTACCATCATATTCCCTATCTAGTATTTCCTTAAGTTTATCAAATTCCATTGGTTTAACTTGATTTCTAAGTCTAGATAATTCTATAGTATATTCTTTAGGTATAACATCATCTCTAGAAGCCATTATTTGACCGAGTTTAATAAAAGTTGGACCTAGTTCCTCTATAGCCAGCCTTAAATTAACTGGAGTCATATTTTTTAAAAGTTTATATTTTTTTATAACTCCAATTATTTCATGTAATCTCTCTTTACTTTTCATTTTTATCTTTCTTTAACATTTTTAAAATTTCTTTTCTCTCACTATCATCCATCTTACTAATCATTTCAGCTAAATCTTCTTTACTTAAATCTTTAGAAGTAACAACAGTAACATTTTCTTTTACCTTTTCTTTAATATTATGTTTAAGCTCCTCATTCAAAGCTTCACCATTTTTATATGCTTCTTCTCCCTTTTTAATTAATTCTTCCTTTAAAATAGAAGCCTTTTCACTTGTAAGCTGCATAGCTCCAAGTCCCATTAAAAATATTTTTTCTGCTAAATCTTTCATCTATTATCCCTCCATTATGATATTATTATAACATTTTTTCTAAAACAAAAAAAGACATCAAAAAGATATCTTTAAAGTTAATAATCTACTTTATGTTTAATTTTCAACCATCTTACAAAAGAAATCCATAAATATATTTCTAAACAAACGTAAAATAATAAAGTACATATTCCGATAAAATTAGATATATCATTAAAAAAAGGTAAAACCATCTCAAAATCCACAAAATGAGATACCACTAATGACATAAACAAAAATATAAAACCTACAATAAGTGCGATATCTTTACCAGCTACAATCCCTTTTACAAAAGGTAATTGATAAAATTCCTCTAAATATTTTTTTCTATCTTCTTTATCTAATTCATAAAAATTTTTAGCTGTAAACCTAGCCATAACACACCACTCCTTATTTTAATAATAACATATATAAAAGAATTATTTCAATAAAAAAAAACATTTAAAAATACAACTATACACTATTTAACATTTGCTTATATTGAATCCAGATGTTATAATGCATATGGTGATTAAATGAAAGTAACAATATTAGGCTCAGGTGCCTACGGATGCGCTTTAGCTACCGTTTTAAACCACAATAAACATGATGTAACTCTTTGGACTCCTTTTGATAAAGAAGTACAAAATTTAACTGAAACACACCAAAGTCCAGTATTACCTGGAATAAATCTTCCAGAAGAATTAAAATATACGACAGATATGGAAATAGTATCTAATTCTGATTTAATAATAATTGCTATACCAACCGCATTCTTAAATTCAACCGCAAAAAAATTAAAAAAGTATTATACTAATACCCCTATATGCATTGCGACAAAAGGAATAGAACAAGGTAGCTGTAGATTTGTCTACGATATTATTAAAGAAAACTTAAAAACTGACAAACTAGCCATCATTTCTGGTCCATCTTTTGCAATTGATATAGCTCATAAATCTCCAGTTGGTCTAACATTAGCATCACAAGATAAAGATACAATAGACATAATTACCAAAGCATTATCAAATAATTACTTTAAACTAAGAAAAACAAATGATATAATTGGTACAGAAATATGCGGAGCTATTAAAAATGTTATAGCTATTGCCTCTGGAATGATCGCAGGTATGAATATGACTGAATCAACTAAAGCTATGTTTATAACTGAATCACTTCACGACATAAAATCCTTAATTAAAGGTTTAGGAAGTGATGGAGACACAGTTTTAACATATGCTGGATTTGGTGACTTATTACTAACAGCCACTAGTGAAAAAAGTAGAAATTATTCCCTTGGTTATATGATTGGAAAAGGTGCAACTTTAGAAGAAATTCAAAATTACATAAGTACAACCACTGTTGAAGGACTCTATACTTTAAAAGCTATTAATGATTTAGTTGCTGGAAAAGATGTAGATATGCCAATTATTAATCTAATTGATGAAATTATATACCAAGGAAAATCTCCAAAAGAATTAATAAAATTTTTAATCAAAAAGCCATAAGATAGTTTTATGACTTTTTATTTATATAAAGAAAAAGAAGCTATTTAGCTTCTTTATCGAATCCATATTTTTTATTAAATTTTTCAACACGGCCAGCTTTTTTAACTGTACCTTGTTTCCCAGTAAAAAATGGATGACATTTATTACAAACTTCGACTTCAAGTTCAGGCTTGTTTGATCTAACAGTAAAAGTATTTCCACAAGCACAAGTAACTTTTGTATCCATAAATTCTGGATGTATATCCTTTTTCATATTCGTCTCTCCTTCCGCCATGGCTCTAAAAAACAAGCCATAGAAATTAATCAAGCGAATATATTGTAGCAAACTTCCAAATAAAAATCAACCCTCTAAGATTTTTTTATTTATTATTGATTTTACTCTTTCAAACATAACCTTCGAATCATATTTTTTTAAATCAGATAAATCAGTAAAAGAAATATTATATTCACCACATAATTCTTTATATCTCTTATTAATATAATCTATTACATCGCTTGAATCAGCATTATCAAAAAAAGGATTATAATAGCCTAAAAACACAATATCTTCTTTACAGTACTTTCTAAGCACTTTAAATAATTTTTCCAAATCGACACATAAATCATCTATATAATTATATATTTGACCATAAATAGGTGACTCCACACTTAATTTTTCAAAAACATCACTATTATCTATATTAATAGTAACCAAATCAGCTTTCACTAATGCATTTTTTAAAGTAACATCTTTAAATTTTACATTTTCCTCTATATCGTTAATAATATCAGTAATTCTTTTATTGCCAGAAGAAAAATTATAAACATATCTTTCTAAAACATCATTTTCTTTTAAATAATCCTTTATATAAAATGAATAATCGTATTTTCCATTAATATCTCCTAAAGTTAAATAGTAAACATTTTTATCCATATTTACTAAATAAATTAAAAATATAGCAATTAAAATAAATCCAAGTATTACAATTTTTTTCATTTTTCACCTCAAAAAAAGCAGATTATATATCTACTTAATTTTATTACTAAAAATATTAATTATTCATTTTCAAGCCATATTTTAGCTCCAACATTAGATAACTTAGAAATCAAATCACTATAGCCTCTAAGCAAATGCCTAATATCAGTAATTGTCGTCTCTCCATGTGCAGATAAAGCAGCAAGTATTAATGCAGCTCCAGCTCTTAAATCACTCGTTCTAACAACTTTACCATTTAGTTTAGTAGGTCCATTTACATAAATAGTATCTCCATCTACCTTTATATCCGCACCCATCTCATTTAAATATTTAGTGTTTTGAAACCTATTTTCATATATAGTTTCTTTAACCGTACTAACTCCATTACACATAAGAAGTAACGTTGTTATCGGTTGCTGAAGATCAGTCGCAAAACCAGGATAAACTTCAGTCACAATATTAACAGGTTTTAAATGAATAGATTTATTTGTAATTACACTATTTTCCTTTATCTCAAAAGATGCACCCATCTCACTTAATTTATCAAAAAAGCTAGTTAAATGGTCGGGTCTAATATCACATATTTCTAAATTATCACCATTCATAATTCCAGCAAGTATATAAGTACCCGCTTCTATTCTATCTGGAATAACTTTTATAGATCCACCAGAAAGATTAGATACACCTTCAATCCTTAAATAATTAGTATCTTTTCCTTCTATCTTAGCTCCCATACTTATCAAAAATTCAATCAAATTTCCAATCTCAGGTTCAGAAGCTGCATTATTAATTGTAGTTTCACCCTCAGCTAAAACAGCTGCCAAAAGTAAATTAACAGTCGCACCTACACTAGGGAAAGGTAAATGAATATCAGCTCCAACTAATCTATCAGCTTTAATTTCAAAAATATCTTTTTCAGAAGTATCTATAGTTGCTCCCATCTTTTCAAATCCTTTAAGATGAAAATCAAAAGCTCTCCTTCCTATCTCACATCCACCAGGTAAACTTATCCTAACTTTCTTATATTTTCCAAGCAAAGCACCCATAAAATAATAAGAAGCTCTAAGCTTAGTAGAATAAAAAGAAGTTATATCTTTATTAATCATATCAGAAGTATTTATAAATAAACTATCATTATCAAATTTATAAGAAACATTTAAATAATCTAGTATTAGTTCTAAATTTTTAACATCAGAAATATTTGGTACTTTTTCGATAACCACATTATCAGACAAAATTGCAGCAGGAATCAAAGATACCACACTATTTTTAGAACCACTAATATGTATTTTTCCACTGAGTATTTGTTCACCAATAACTTTTATTTTATCCAATTAAATCACTTCCAATATAAACTATTCAACTTATTATACCACAGTACCTGTTTTCTAAAACAAAAATTATAATTTGTTTACATTATTTTACTATCGTTAAATTCAAAACTTAATAAGTAATATTATTACCAATTAAAAAGAGATAACAATATCTGTTATCTCATGAATTTAAAGACTCTGTCATATATAAATTTTGATATATTTCACTATTTTTAAGTAAATTTTCATGTCTTCCTTTTGCCACTAACTTACCATCATCAATCACATATATCTCATCAGCATCTACTATAGTGGATAATCTATGAGCTACTATAATAATAGTATGTTCATGAACTAAATCGTCAATAGATTTTTTGATATATTCCTGTGATTTATTATCTAAAGCTGAAGTTGCCTCATCAAATAATATTACTTTATTTTTTTACAAAGAGTCCTAGATATGTCAACCACCTTCTCCAATCAATATATCATATTGTTCAAAAAGAGACATAATATAATCATCTAAATAAGTTATCTTAGTATACTTTTAATATCATTAATAGTAATATTCTCATCTATCAACCTAAATTATATAACACACGCCAATAATTAAAAGTAAAACTCCACCTATCACCGATGATATTTCACCAAAAATATTTTTAATTTTACTTCCAAAATTAAGTCCTAAAAAAGTGAAAAGAAAACTAAAAAAAGAAAAGAAAATAGGACCCATAATAAAATTATTATTTCCGTTTAAAGTAATCCCGACAGAAAAACTATCCAAGCTAACAGCTAAACCAAAAAGTAAAAATTCTATTCCTTTTATTTTTTTTACATCCTTCTCTTTCTTAAAAGAAGACACTATCATTTCTATACCAATAAAAGAAAATATAACAAAAACTATTAAATTAGAATCTATTTTAACAAAATTAAATAGTACATTTCCAAAAACAAAGCCTAATAAAGGCATAAAAAAATGAAATACACCAGTAATAATAGATAAAAGCCATTTATCTCTTATAGTCATCCCTAAAGTTCCATAAATTAAAGATAATGAAAAAGCATCCATACTTAAACTAATTGAAACAATTATTATAACAAATAAGCTCATAAAAAAGCCTCCTATAAAATCTTATGGGAAGCGTCTATTTTAATGAATATATTTTTTTAAAATATCTTCTAAAATTGATCTATATTCTACATCATCGTTTTCATCAGCTTCAATTAGACAAAGAGGTGGAAATAAAACACACCAATAATTATCTCCTTCTCCTTTTCCTAAAGTAACGAGTAAAGACTCATAATATCCTTCATCATATTTAATTCCTCTATACTCTTTTTCAGGAAAATAATTATATCCAAAATTTACCTTATATCCTAAATTATATTGTCTCTCTCTTAAAACATCTTCAACATCTTTTTTAACCAAATCTAAATTATCATTCACTATCTTTCTAGCTTCTTCACTATCTTTAACATCTTTTAATAAATCATACATTGTAATATCTAACCTATCCTTAACAGATGCTTTAACTGACTGATCAATTTCAGAATTACTATTAGGAACAATTCTAATTCTAAGTGCATCATTTGGTATAGTAAGTGTTTTAGCTAAACTTTTAGAAACAAAAATATAAAATATAAAAATAACAGTAAATAATAATAAACATTTTTTCATATTAAAACTACCCTCCTAATTAATAGTGGGTAGTTTATAAAGAAATTATACATTTTTTATTTTCTTTGAGTATTTAAAACTATGTGATCCTCGTCGCCATCTACAATTAATAATTCATATGCATTATACATATCAATTGTATCAGGAATAGAAGTAATAGTATAATTCTCACCATTAACCTGTAAAACAAATTCCTTATCACTGATACAATTTTGTTTTTGACCACAGTCTGAATAATTAATTGATACAAGTTTAATTTTAGTCATATCTTCAGTTTTAACTGTTACCATTTCACCTTCTTTAAGTGAAAATTCTTTACCAACAACTATACTATTACTATTTGATAATATCTTAAAACCTACAATACCACCAATCACAAATGCAACCACAATTATAAAAACAACAGTTCTTTTTTCCATATTATACACCCCTTTACTTGTGATATGTTTCATTATTATTAATCTTATATGCTCTATAAATCTGTTCGAGTAAAATCACTCTAAACAGTTGATGTGGAAATGTCATTTTAGAAAATGACAATTGATAATTACTTCTTTTTTTAACTTCACCAGATAGTCCATATGAACCACCAATTACAAAAGTAATTTTAGAAGTAGTATTAAATAATGTATTAATTTTTTTAGAAAAATCTAAAGAAGAAATCATGTTTCCACCAATATCCATAGCTATAACATATTCATCTTTTTTAATCTTATCGAGTATTTTGTCACCTTCAATTTTAACAGCTTTTTCAGCATTTGACTCATCTGGGATTTCGACAACATCAATTTTAGTATACCTAGAAAGTCTCTTCATATATTCCTTAATAGCTGAAACAAAATATTTTTCTTTAATTTTTCCTACACATATTATCCTTATCATACTTCCATAAGCTCCGTTCTTTCTTTTTGCTTAGCAACCTCAATTTCCGGTACTTTAACATTTTTTTTATTTAGTGTTTCAAGTAATGTATCCAAAGCAAGCGATGGTGTATTATTCTCTTCACTTAAATGTATAAGTACTATTTTAGATGTTTCTTCCGTAATAAACTCAGATAAATAGTAAGAACTATCTTTGTTAGATAAATGACCTCTATCACTGAGTATCCTCTGCTGAAGATGATAAGGATACTTTCCTTCTCTAAGCATCCTTACATCGTGATTACTTTCGAATATATATAAATTCTTTCCTTTTAATTTTTTAAAATTTTTAACATTGATATATCCAGTATCAGTAATATGAACCGCACTACTTCCATCAGATGAGAAAACATAACCTAAAGCTTCTGCCACATCGTGAGATGTCTTAATAGGAACAACAGATAAATCTTCTATAATTATCTCACCATCAATATAATAAAAATCATCGACATCTATAGTAAGTTCTCTATGCATCTTTTCAGTAAAATAAACTTTAGGATGGTATTTTTTCAAAAACACTCTAAGTCCATTTACATGATCGACATGGGTATGAGTCAAAAATATCATATCGACATCCTTTGGCTCAACCCCAATACTTCTAAGAGTCCTCTCTATATAAGCACAGCTAGGACCAATATCGACCAAAAATTTAAGTTTATTAGTTTCATAATAAGTAGAATTACCTTTACTTCCACTAGCTAAAACGCAAGCTTTCATTAATACATCGTCATCGGATCTATTCTACAGTATTGACATCCTTTCCATATTTCATAATGGACATGCGGACCAGTTGCCGCACCAGTCATACCGACATAACCGATAACATCTCCTCTCGCAACTACATCACCAGCTTTAACCCCTATACGAGACATATGACCATACAAAGTTAAATAACCATTATTATGATTTATTACTACATAATTACCATAACTGTAGTGGAACTCCGCCTTTTCAACTCTACCGTTATTTGTCGCATATATTTTAGAACCATATCCAGTACCACTGATATCAAGTCCGCCATGTAATTCACGAGCTCCAGTAATAGGACTTGTACGCCATACATAACCACTACTTAAAGTCCAACCACTATCAGTAGGCCATCCCCAACTAGTTGTACTTCCAACATCTGGAATATATTTACTTCCTTTGACAACAACCTTAGTTACAGGATCCTTAAGGGCAACTTTGTTTTGTAAATCGACATATACGATAGAACCATTTATCTTTTTAACTTTTTGAGATACTCTATCAAGTCCATTTACACCTTCTCTTTCAATTCTCTCTTCGCCTATAACTAAATTATCATCATTTTTCTCTTCAGTCGTAAACTGACTTTCTATATCTTTAACGACATAAGACTCTTCGACAATACTCATTTGTGGATTAATTTCAGAAATAATTATTTTCTGACCAGGATATAGCAAATTATTCTTTCCAGTTAAATCACTATTAGAAATAAGTATTTCTTCAGGACTAACTTTATTATTAAATGCAACACTATCAATAGTATCTCCAGCTTGAACAATATATTCACTTTGTTTCTGATCTTTTCCAAATAATAAATATTTAGCAAGTTCATTATAATCTGTATAAATAGTACTACTTACAGGTATATAGGTATCCTTAACTGTAATATTTTCACCTATGTATACTCCTTGAACATTCTCACCAACTGAATCAATTTTAACTTGATTATCTTCGATATAAGCTTTATATCTTTCTTCACCGACAAAGGTATCTATCAAAGCTTCAGTAGCTTGATTAAATACACCCTTCTTAAGAACATAAATACTTTGTGAATGAACTTTACCTTCACTATCGACTCTTTTAATCTTAAATTCATATCCTTTAATAGTAAAATCAGAAGATTTCTTTATTTTATTATATATACTAGATATACTATCTACTTTATCATTATAAGTAAATATTTTTTTTACCTGCATTCCTTTAGGTGCATATATCTTATTAACTCCAAATTTATCTTTATATGAAGAACCATTCTTATCTATATATTTTTCTAAAGCTATTTTTGATTTAATAGTTCCAAGTAACTTATCATCTAAATAAACTTGGTAAAATTCATTAGGCTTCTGGTTCTGGTATCCAAATCCAAAAGAAAAGAAACATATAAAAATCAATAATAAAATACCTATTTTTTTCATCACACCACCTCATTATTCTCCATATTGAAAAACGAACTCGTATTTCTCTTAAACAGTAATGGAACAGTAGCTGTAGGACCATTACGATGCTTAGAAATAATAAATTCACTTCTACTAGTATTTTCGTCAATCGCACTTTCTTTATTATAATAATCATCTCTATAAAGGAAAGCCACTATATCCGCATCCTGCTCAATAGAACCAGATTCCCTTAAATCAGAAAGTAAAGGTCTCTTATCTTCTCTTGCCTCTACACTACGTGAAAGCTGCGCTAATGCAATAACAGGAATTCCAAGTTCCATAGCCATAGTCTTAAGTGATCTCGATATTTCGGATACCTCTTGTTGTCTTTGACCAGCATATTTAGCTGATCCACTTATTAACTGCAAATAATCAATAATTACAATATCTAATCCTTCAGGCGAATTGGCAAGCCTTCTACATTTTGCTCTCATCTCACTTACAGTTTGTCCAGGAGTATCATCGATAAATATCTTAGTATCAGCAAGCCTACTTATAGCCTCGTTAACTCTCTTCCAATCAGAGTGTTCTAAAGCTCCATTTCTAAGCTTACTAGCTTCGATTTGTCCAACTGATGAAAGCATACGGGAAATAAGTTGCTCAGCTCCCATTTCCATATTAAATAAAGCTACACTTTTTTTAGCATTTAAAGCCATATATACAGCCATATTTAAAGCATAAGCAGTCTTACCCATAGCAGGTCTAGCTGCGATAATAATTAACTCATTTTCATGGAAACCAGAAGTTAATTTATCAATATCTCTATAACCCGTTGGAACTCCAGTAATCTCTCCTTTCATAGAAGATAACTTTTCTAAATCAGCTTGGGCTTTAAAAAGTACATCCTGAATAGTTTTAAATTCACTACCTCTTCGGTTTCTAATTACATCAAATATTTTTTTCTCCGCATCGTCTAGTATATCTCCTATTTCCTCAGTAGAAGAAAAACCAGCATTTGCAATTTCGGTACCTGCTTCAATTAAATTTCTTCTCAAAAATTTCTCTTCGATTATTTTAATATACTGTTCAGCATTTGCCGCTGTTGGAACAGAAGCAATAATTTGAGTTAAATATTCAACTCCACCGACTTGATTAAGTAATTTTTTTCTTTCGAGTTCTGCTGTAACAGTCGTAATATCTATTGGTGATTTATTATCAGCCAAACTTTTTATTACCTCGAATATTTTTTTATGAGAATCCAAATAAAACATGTCTTTATTTAAAGATTCAATTATTTTTTGTAAAGCCTTATCACTTAAAAACATTGATCCTAAAACAGATTGTTCAGCATCTATTTTTTGAGGCATTGACTTTTCATTCATTACTATCACCTACTCATGTAATTCTACTTTTAAAGTTGCAACCACCTTTTTATGTAAATTTATCTTTACATTAGTTATCCCTAAATTATTAATTGGAACATCGATAACAATTTTCTTTTTATCGATATCAAAACCCTTTTTAGAAAGCTCAGTCGCTATTTGTTTAGAACTAATCTTCCCAAATACTTGACCTTGTTTTCCTGCTTTAACTTTAAATTTTAAAACAGTATTTTCTAACTTTTCTTTTATAGTTTCACACCCTTTAATTAATAAATTTTCTTCTAAAGCCCTAGTCTCAGTTTGATGTTTCAAAACCTTACTACTACCTTTAGTTTCCATAACAGCTTTACCATTATTAATCAGATACATTCCATAACCATCTTTAACATTAATTATATCATCTTTTTTACCCTGTTTTTTTACATCTTCAAGTAAGATAACTCTCATAGTTCATTCCCCCTAACTATATTTTTTAATTTATCTATAACTTCATCGATAGTATTATCGCTTATAGAAGCAGCTGCTGCTCCAAAATGTCCACCACCACCAAATTTTTTCATAATAGAACATACATCTATATTATCGCATGATCTTCCACTTAAAACAATTTGACCATTTTCTTTCACTCCAACTGCAAAAGCGAGATTAACTTCTTCAAATTTAAGCATCTCATCAGCTATTTTAGCCACTGTAATATTTGAACACGTTCTATCATCAATAACACATAAATAAACATTATCATTTAGTTTATCACATTTTTTAATATATTCATACCTTGCAATAGCACTTTCCATAGATTCTTTCAAAAAATCATGTTCAACTTTATTATCCGCTCCCATTTTAATTAAATAAGAAGCTACCAAAAAAGTATCACTTGTAGTCTTCAACGTAAAATAGTTAGTATCTTGATATAGACCTGCAAGAAGTAAAGTATAATAAATACTATCAACCTTAACATCTTTATACTTTAAATAAGTACACAAAATCTCAACCGTACTACTCATATTATCGTCGATAAATTCATACTTACTTTCAATTTTTTTATTAATAGTTAAATGGTGATCTATGACACATCTATCTTTTATTTTTGAAAGAACTTCTTCACTTTCTAAAAGTTTACTTTCATGAACATCTAATATAATAAGTAAACTATTATTATCACTAATAATTTTCTCATATTTAAAAGGTAAAATCATACCATTTTCACTCAAATAGTTTAAAGCCTTATTTAGTGTTTTATTTATTAAATTCTTTGGAGCCACTATATAACATTCTTTACCATATTGCTTTATAACTTCCGATAAAACAATCGCACTACCAAGTCCATCCAAATCTGGAGTAGAATGCGTCATTAAAATTATTTCATCGTGATTTTTAATTTCTTCACTAAGTTTTTCAAAGAAATCTATCATATAAATCAACCTCTACTTTATTATACTATTGTTAGAAATTATGTGCAAGAAAAATAGAACAGATAAAAATACCTGTCCATACTAATTAGTAAAATTATTTTTCTCTTAATTTATTCGCAAATTTTTTGATTTTATTTAATCTATGATATAAACCGGATTTAGTAATTTTAACTCCCGTTTCAACACTAATTATATAACTAAGTTCCATCAAAGTCGCATCTGGATATTTAACTCTATATTGAGCTGCTTCCTTTTCCTTTTCTCCAAGTAATTCTAAACCACATGTTTCCTCTATAAACTCTATATCTTTAATCAAATTATTTGCCGTTTCTATCGCTCTATCGACATTAGCTTGTTCACAATTATTAAGTCTATTAGTCATATTCTTGTGATCTCTATAAATTCTAATATCTTCATAATATAAAACAGCTTTAACCGCACCTATAATCCTTAAAAAATCACCAATTTTCTCAGCCTCTTTAATATATACCATATAACTATTATCTCTATGTAGTACTTTACTATTCAAACTAAACTTATTCAAAAGTTCTTGTACAAACAAAGCAAACTCTTTATTTTTAATGTTGAATTCCAGATGATATCTAGATTTCTTAGGATCATTCACACTCGCGCATATCAAAAATAGTCCTCTTAAATAAGCTCTGATTAAATCTTCATCCGCCCAAATAAAATCTTCGGGTATACTTTTTTCAATACCCAAAAATTTAATCATACCGTCAGTTACTTTCCTAACTTCTAATACATAAAGCATTTTCTTATTATAGTTATAACCTCTTCTAACAGAAACAAACGGGTTAATATTAAGTAAATCTTTAAATAGAGAATATATTCTTCTAGCAACGCTTCCATTTTCAGTAACAACCCTAATCATATTATCATCATAAAAATAGCCTGAAATTGCTGAAAGCTCAGATATTCTTTCTGCCTCACTGTAATCGAGTTTACTGACCTCATCTTTAACTTCATAAGTAAAAGACATATAACCACCACCTTAATCCAATAAATATGATATTACATCAATAGCTACTCTTAAGGTATTATGACGTATCGCTCCATCCTCAATAAGTATATAATCATTTTCAATAAAATCTATATTATCTAACTTTTCTTTATCCATCTTAACTAAGTCTTTTTGCTCAGTTGTTTCATAATTTTTAATTATCTTACTATCGACAACACCATTATTAATAACAACCGCATCTACTTTTCTTTTTCCTAAATAACTATTAATCAAATTAACGTGATCAGACACCGCATAATCATCAGTCTCTCCAGGCTGCGTCATAATATTACACACATATATTATCTTCCCAGATGATTTATCTATCTCATCTATAACTTCCTCACAGATTAAATTAGGAATAATACTAGTAAATAAACTTCCCATAGATAAAATAATCGCATCTGCTTCCTTAATAGATTTTAAAACATCTTTATTAACCGATGGTTTCTCTCCATAAAAAACTCTTTTAATTTTACCATCAAATTCAGTAATATTATGTTCACCACTGACAATACTACCATCTTCCATCTCACCAACCAAAGTAACATTATCAAAAGATAAAGGAATAACTTTACCTTTTAAATCAAGCATTGAATTTACCAGTTCTATCCCATCAGACATATTACCACATATATCATTAGCCGCCGTTAAAATAAGATTCCCAAGAGCGTGCCCATCTAAATCTGAAGAAGTATTAAATCTATAATCGAGTAGTCTCCTAACCTCATCCTCATTTTTAGATAAACTAATCAACACCTTTCTTATATCTCCAACTGCTGGAGTTTTAAACTCTTCCCTAAGTCTTCCAGTACTACTACCGTCGTCACAAACAGAAACAATTGCTGAAATATCAAAAGGAAGTTTCTTAAAACCTCTAAGTAATGTGGAAAGCCCAGTACCTCCACCTATAACCGCTACTTTAGTCATTTTTATCCCCCCTAAACGAAACATAATTAATATTTCTTCTATAACTAAATATAAATACAAAAATACCTAATAAAATCATAATAATAGAAATAATTTGTGCAATTCTAAAGTTTAAAAACATCAAACTATCAGTCCTTAAACCTTCAACAAAAAATCTTTGTGTTCCATACCATACAAAATAAAAACCCGTCAAATATCCAACTTTAACAAACTTTTTGTTTCTAACTAAAAACATAATAATAAATCCGAGTAGACACCAAAGCGATTCATATAAAAATGTCGGTATATAATAATTTCCATCTATATACATCCCATCGATAATAAACTTTGGTAAATGTATACTTTTTAAATAACTTAAAGTAGTAATTCCTCCATGAGCTTCGCCATTAAAAAAATTACCCCATCTACCAATAGCTTGTGCGAGTATTAAACCGACAACCATATAATCTAAAATTGGAAGGATTTTCATATTATTATTCTTAGCATATATAAAAGCAGTAATACCTCCAAATATAATACCACCGTGAATTGCAAGTCCACCTTGCCAAACCATAAACATACTAAGTGGATCATCCAAATAATAATCTAAATTAAAAACACAGTAATATAATCTAGCTCCAATAATACCTACTAATATAGAATAAAATAGTAAATTAGATACATCTTCTTTTTTATATCCATGTTTACTTGCTTCTTTAGTAATTAGAAAATAACCTAAAACTATTCCTATTAAAATACAGATAGAATATAAACGAATAGATACAAAACCTAAATCAATTGCCATTATACTCACCTCTTGATTTTCTTAAGTATCACTTCATCTAATATAACATTTAAAATTGATATTAAAATTGATGCACAAACCGCATACCATATACCATAAATATTAAAATGATCTCCAACTATTAAACTAGCAATCTTTAAAATAAACAAATTTATAAATGGATAAAATAGACCTAAAGTAACACCAGTTATTGGAATAGTTATCCACACTAAAAATGGTTTAACAGTACTATTTAATATAACAACTATTAAAGCAACGATAATAAACCACATACCATTATTAGAACTATCCATATAAATAGTATTTTTAAATAACATAGAAGTTAATAATAGTATCCCTGCATATCCTAAAACTTTAATTATAAAAACAATCATTTTTCTTATATTCATATTCTCCACCTATACATAATTATATCATATTGCTTCATGCTCTAGCAACTGATAAAAAAAGAAAGTAATTTATAATTACTCACTTTTCATCTCAAATAAAATATCACGTAATTCCATAGCTCTTTCGAAATCTAAATTTTTAGCAGCTTCTTTCATTTCATTTTCGATATCTATCATCATATGCTGTTTTTCTCTCTTAGATATTTTCTTCTTTTTCTCTTTAACTTCTATATTATTAGAAACAACTTCTCTAATTTCTTTAATAATAGTCTTTGGAGTAATATCATGCTTCTTATTATACTCCTCTTGAATAGTTCTTCTTCTATTTGTTTCATCTATAGCCACCTTCATAGCTGAGCTAATTTCATCCGCATACATTATAACTCTACCTTCGGCATTTCTAGCTGCTCTACCAATAGTTTGAATTAAACTTCTTTCACTTCTTAAGAATCCTTGCTTATCCGCATCCATTATAGCAATTAAACTAACTTCAGGAATATCAATACCTTCTCTAAGTAAATTAATTCCAACAACCACATCATACTTACCACATCTTAAATCATGAATTATTTGAAGTCTTTCCAAAGTCTTAACTTCATTATGTAAATAAGCTACTTTAATATCTAATTTTTTCAAATAAACAGTTAACTCTTCAGCCATTCTAATAGTTAAAGTAGTAATTAAAGTCCTATCTCCTTTTTCAATCTGCTTATTAATTTGAGAAACTAAATCATCTATTTGATTAGTAGTAGGTTTAACTTCGATAATTGGATCTAATAATCCAGTAGGCCTCATAATCTGTTCAATTACTCTACCTTGACTCTTTCCAAGTTCATAATCTCCAGGAGTAGCAGAAACATAAATAACATTTTTAAGTTTTTTCTCAAATTCTTCAAACTTAAGAGGTCTATTATCTAAAGCACTGGGTAGTCTAAACCCATAATCAACTAATGCTTGCTTTCTCATTCTATCACCATTATACATAGCTTTAACCTGAGGAAGAGTAACATGTGATTCATCTACAAAAAGTAAAAAATCATCTCCAAAAAAATCTATCAAAGTAGTTGGAGCTTCTCCAGCTTTTCTTAATGCAAGTTGTCTAGAATAATTTTCAACACCCCTACAAAAACCCGTTTCCTCAAGCATTTCTAAATCATAATTAGTTCTCTCACTAAGTCTTTGATATTCTAATAATTTATTTTCACTTTTAAACTTTTCTAATTGCTCATCTAATTCTTCACGTATATTCTTTAAAGCAACCTTCATTTTATCCTCACTAGTTACAAAGTGACTAGCTGGAAACACAGTGTAACTTTTTTTATCAGTTGTAAGTACACCAGTAACTAAATCAAATTCTGAAATTCTATCTATTTCATCTCCAAAAAATTCAACTCTTATCCCATGAGAATGTTGCCCAACCGGAACAAGTTCTAATACATCACCTCGAACTCTAAATGTTCCTCTTTTTAAATCAATATTGTTCCTCTCATAAAGCATATCGATTAGTTTCTCAATAATACTGTCTCTATCTACTGTATCACCGACATTTAAAAATAAAACCTTATTACTATAATCTTCTATTTCACCAATGCCATATATACATGAAACAGATGCGACCACAATAACATCCTTATAAGCAAGCAAGCTAGCTGTCGCATAATGTCTAAGTTCATCTATCTCATCGTTAATAGAAGCATCCTTTTCAATATATGTATCAGTTTTTGCCACATATGCTTCTGGTTGATAATAATCATAATAAGATACAAAATAACATACATGGTTATTAGGAAATAACTCTTTAAACTCTGCGTATAATTGTCCTGCGAGAGTCTTATTATGCGCTAAAACCAAAGTAGGTTTCCCAAGCTCTTTAATAACATTAGCCATTGTAAAAGTTTTACCAGATCCAGTAACTCCTTTTAATACCTGAGATGTATTTCCTTTTTTAACACCATACACAAGTTCTTTAATTGCTTCTGGTTGATCTCCAGTAGGCTTATATTTAGATACTAATTCAAACATAATTACCTCCTTTAACAACATAAAAATATTCTATCATTTAAATAATAATAAAACAAGATAATTAAATCTTGTTATACTTATTTCACAAAAAAGAAAACAAAAGCAGTATACAAAAACAATAACACACCATAAACAACAAGTATTATATAGTTATCATAATATTTTTTTAATTCTATATCCGAATGGGTTTTAGTCGCACTTCTCATTAATTTATAAATACGATAATTGATAATTAAAAATGGTAAACTTAAAAACATTGAAAAACAAATAGGTTCAAAAATAAAAAAAATACTACAACGATTAAAAGCTAAACACATTATTGGAAATAAAATAATTTGACTAATTATAGGAAATAAAAAAAGAATTATGGTATGAAAAAAAATAATCGCACTCTCACTAAAACCTATCTCATTAATTATCTTTAATTTTTTATATTTTTTTTCATCTATTCCGTTTTGTACTAAATCATCACTATCATGATTTAATACCTTTTTACATTTTGGACAATGACCATCCTTATCTTCTATACCACAATCAGGACACACCATTAAATCACTCCTATGATAATCATAAAATTATTTCCATATACAATAAAAAATGGTATAATAAGAGTGAAAGGATGGTAAAATGAAAAGAAAAATAATTTGTAGTTTAATAGGACTATCACTAATAGGATCATTAACTGGATGTGGTAAAGAACAAAAAAGTAAAATCAATTTAGATAAAGGAAAATTTTCTATAATATGTAATTCAAAAGAAGAAGATATAAACGGAATTAAACAAAACACCGAATCAACATATAACTTTAATGAAGAACAATACACAATTAATTATTCAGTAGTAACAACACAAAAATTTAAAGATAAATCAGTATACAACGAATATAAAAAAGCCCAAGAAGAAACTGTTAAAAATTCATCAGAAGATATAATATATGAATTATTATCAGACGACAAAAATAAATCCTTAATTTTCACAATGGCTGTAACAAAAATAGACCTTAGCAACGCTAAAGACGAAGAAAAAGATACAGTCAAAGCTAGTACAATCTTCAAAAGAGCTGAAGAAGATGGAACTACTAAATGCCGAGTAGAAGGTATAAATAAAAGCAAACTAAAATAAGCACTTCAAATTGAAGTGCTCAGACTGTTGACAAATATGGTCAATGGTCTTTTCATTTGAGACAAAAAATAGTATAATGAAAGTGCGAGATAAATGACTCCTATTTTAACCGATAAAGTCATTGCCAAATCTCGCTTTTTTTATTGGGAAATGATATAA
>JAFWYR010000012.1 GCA_017522615.1 Bacilli bacterium
GATATGCATATACTGTTGTGTATGTTGGTATTGGTGGAACTGGTGAATCATTAGTTTGTGAAAAATTAAGTTTTAACTCTAGCCCCCATGTTGTTACTTCTGGCTGAGAAGTTACACTGTTTTTATATCTTACTGTTACTACTAATGTTGTAGTATCATTTGGACCTAAAATATCATTAGCTTTAGCTCCTGATAATGTATATTCTATTGCTGAATTTGATGTTGTTAAATTTTCTGTAATTGAATCTAGTTTAGCATTCAAACTAGACGCATTTTTAATTGTAAATGTGTATACTACTTGGTCTCCTGGCTGCTTAAAACTTGCAGACATGCTTGCTCCTGTTTTAAGGTTATCACTTCCACAAGTATTTCCGCTATATGACATTGTTGCTGATGGTGTAGTAGCTCCTGTAAGTCCTGGAGTTGCTACATAATCATTAGTCTTACTTGTATCAAATCCTACACACCACGAACTTGTTACTTCTGATGTTGAATTGATTGTTAACTCTTGAGAAAATGATGCATATCCAACAAACATAATCATAAGCACTAAACATAATCCTAAAATAATTAAATTTCTACTATTTCTCTCACTTGGTCTCATTTTTATTCACTCCTCTTCTATTCTTCTTAAGGATATCACATTTTTTCACCTTTTTCTAGTCTTTACTATTTTTTTACATGTCATTTTATGTTTTATTAGTTCTATTTTTTATAACATATTATTTTTATTAAAAAAATACAAGTAATATTTGATAAATCTAAATTATATTACTTGATACTTTTTTACACTTTATAATCAACTTCTTTTTTTAATCCTTCTAGTACTTTAAACATCGCATAGGTATCCTGCTGGCAGTATTCAACTAGTTTTTGATATTTGTGCTCAAAATCTTTTTTATTCAATTTTGGAAATTTTGCATATGTTACCATGGCTTCGACTCCGTTAGCTACTTCCATTCCTTGATATGTGATATTTGAAAATATTGGAAGAACTTTTTTAATGGAATAGGAACCATCCATATCTGGGTTATAGTAATTTATTTTTTTTGCTTCTTCTTTGTTATAACCAAGTTCTTTATAGAGACTTGTTTTATTTTTTACGATATTCATTAAATCAAATATTTGAGAATTTATCTTTAATAGTCTTTCTCTATATTCAGGAAATATTTCAGCAAGTTCTTTAATTCTCGTTTTTTCAAATGATTCATTATATACTAATACAGTTCCTTCTCCTATTAAGTCACACATATATTTAATTAACTCTTCTCTATGGTCTTCGTGGTCTTTGGCTAAAAATCCATAGTGATCTTTTTCGTTGTCACATTTTCCAGGTTCTTTTTCTATGTGAAGTGAAAATTGAAATACCGACTGAGAATATGGAACTTCACCTTTAAATCTAGGAAGTGGACAGTTAAATGTTTCAAAATCTAGATGATAAATTGGATATTTTATTTGTTTTAATCCATCGATTATTTTTTTCTTATCGACATAGGGATCGTTATTTTCTAAGGCTCTTCTTTGGATGATATTAATATCTCTCGTTAGATATGATTCATCTATATCTAACATATTAACTTTTCCGGAATTTACAAGATCAAAGACCGAATAGTTTATTCCATCTTTTTTAAATCCTTTGTGATTAAAAAGATATGTAAATATAGAATGTTTTTCGGGAATTATACTCCAGCATATATCACAGTATTTACATTTTACGGTTTTTTTCTTTTCACAGTAAGTACCTAATGGATATTTTTCAGCATGAAGATCATTAATATATCCTTCAACTAATTTAGATTCTTTTTGGATATTATCCATCATACTTTCAGTTATTGATGTTAAATCTATAAAAGAAATAATATCTTCACCATTTATTTCATCATACTTTGGCTTTCCATTTTCGTATTTACCATCAAATACGTATTTACTATTTAATACTGCTAGATAGTATTTACCTGTTCTCTTATCGTTATTTTGTTTTAAATCATTTTCAATCATGAATCTTTGAACTGCTAGGTCATAGACATAATGACCAGGTCCAGAATATTTGTCTATTAGTTTAGATTTTGCTTCTTTGTATTTTTCTATAGGCATATAGTCTTCAATTTTTACATCTAATTCCTCTAATAGTTTATATATACCATCTTTATCTTTTTGAAATATAGAGTTATCTTTAAAACCTAATTTTAAATATTTTTTAGTGGTTGTGGCTTTACATTCGATGATTCTAAATTCATTATTATCTTCATTATAGATATCGGCATAACAGATATATCTTATATTCCCTATTAAGGCATCGAAACTCTCTTGGTTTTGCGTGTCTCTTGCAAACCTAAATTTACCATTAAAATATTTTGGAGCAAGATGTCCCGCTAATATTTCTACCTCATTATAATATGGCATCATGGTTTCCATGTGCGAAGAAGTTATATCTATTATATCTTCACCAGTTTCATCATACATTTTATCTAAGAGTTCTAGTAATTTGGTTTCCTCTTCTTCTTTTTTATATTCCTCAAATGTAACTATACTATCTAATTTATCTTTTTTTATATTATCTAATGCGGCATATCTTGGACATCTTATATAATTTATAAATTTGGTTTTAGTTATAGCCATTTTATCACCTACTTAATAATATCTATTATGAGTTTTGGTTTAGATACTTCTTCTTTTGTTATCGTGATGCTTTCTAATATTTCCTCATCTGTTATTATTTTGTCATCATAATAAACAGTAAGAAGTGTTTCTCCCTCTTTAACATAATCACCTACTTTGTGATTTAAAACAATTCCAACTTTTGGATTTATAATATCTTCTTTAGTTAATCTTCCAGCTCCTAATTTTCGAGCTAGTTTACCTATTTCTAAAGCATTGATTTTTTGTATATATCCTGTTTCTTTTGATTTTATCTCTTTTTGATTTGGACCAATTTCAAGTTTATCTATATTTCCTCCTTGAGCTCTTACCCACTCTTTAAATTTTTCATATGCTTTACCATTATATAAAGTTTCTCTAACTTGGGTCTTAGCTTCTTCTATAGAAATATTTTTTCCAAAAGAGACCATTAATCCTCCTAATTCTATTACTAAATCCTCTAAATCTTTTGGTCCTTTGCCATTTAACGCATCAATGCTTTCTTTTACTTCTAGGGCGTTACCTACTGCTAGACCAAGTGGTTCATCCATATTAGTTAAAACGCAGGCAGTTTTTTTGCCGTTCATTTTACCTATTTTTACCATTAGATTACCTAATTCTTTTGCTTCTTCTAAGCTATTTACTAAGGCACCATTTCCAACTTTTAAATCAATAACTATAGAATCAGCTCCGCTAGCTAGTTTTTTACTCATGATACTTGAGGCGATTAATGGAATTGAGTCAACTGTTCCTGTAACGTCTCTTAGGGCATATATTTTTTTGTCTGCAGGAACTAAATTACCCATTTGTCCTACTAAAGCTATTCCTATTTCTTTTACCTGATTTTCAAATTTTTCTAAACTCATCTCCGTATGAAATCCTTCAATTGATTCTAGTTTATCAATGGTTCCACCAGTATGGCCTAATCCTCTTCCGGACATTTTAGCGACGTTTACCCCAAGGGAAGCGACTAAAGGGGCAAGAACTATTGTCGTCTTATCTCCAACACCACCTGTCGAATGTTTGTCGACTATTGGCGAGATATCTAATTTTATTTTTTCTCCGCTATTTAACATTATATCAGTTAGATTTATTGTCTCTTCTTCACTTAGTCCTAATAAATCAATTTCAGTTAAAAAAGCACTCATCTGATAATCTTTGATATTTCCGGCTAAAAATTCATTAATTACATATTCTATTTCTTCTTTGGATAAATTTTCTCCTTTTTCTTTTTTTTCTATTATATCTAAAATATTCATACTATTACCTCCAATTATATTTTAATTATTATTTATCTATTAAGTCAAGGATATTAATCTAATTTTACACTCTATTTTTTTGTATTAAAAAAAGCGATGTTTCTATCGCTTAATTATTCTGGCAAAATACTATTTATATTACTATCTAAGTATTTTATTTTTCTTTCAGGTTCATTTGAAATTTTTTTATAAAATTTTGGGTAACTTTTTATAATATTTAGTAAATGAAGGTCTGATTTTGACAGTTTTATTTTATATTCTTCATCGTCACTTACAGCGGTTACTTCTCTGCCTAACATGTAATCAGCAGTAACACCTAATACATCTAGTAGTTTATTAAATTTATCCCATCTTGGCGTACGTTTATCTGTTTCATACTGAGATATTTCAGCAGGTTCAACGCCAATTTGATGCGCTAATTCAACTTGTGTGATGCCCAGTTTCTTTCGGGCTTCTTTTATTCTTTGACCCATCATATAATCACAGTTACCCTTCATTAACTTAGATTATAGCAATGTTTATTTTTTTATACATCAATATTAACTTTTTGTTACTTTTGTATTGCTTTTAACTTATTGTTAATATATAATGGTTGTATGGAGGACTATGATGAGTTTTTTAATAAAGCTTAGAAAAAAACATAAGATTAGTAGTACAGATATGGCTAACAAATTAGGAATAAGTAAAACTTTTTATTGGCAGATTGAACATGGTGAGAGAAGATTATCTTATGAAATGGCAGTTAAAATATCTAATTTATTTAATTTAAAACCCGATGATATATTTTATAAAGATTATATTAAAATGATGAAAAAGCAGAGTTAATCTGCTTTTTTGCTAGAAAGGAATGTTACTTTATCCGCTACAACTTCAGTTAAATATTTTTTCCCTTCTTCTGTTTCATAACTATAGGTTTCAATTCGCCCTCTTATACCAACTAGATCTCCTTTTTTACAGTAGTCTACAGTGTTTTGGGCGACTACTTGCCATAGTTTACAGCTGATAAAATCTGTTTCATATTCGCCTTCAATATTTTTATATGGTCTTGGAACTGCCAATACCATCCTGGCTACTTTCTTGCCATTTTCTGTCTGATATAACTCGGGATCACTGGTAAGCCTACCAACTAAGACAACTTGATTAAGCATATTTTACCTCCTTTCGAGGCGATAATATACAACTATTTTTTATATCATTCAAAAAGGGAATATTATATAATTCATGATTTTTTTTCTGTTAATTTATCATTTTCTATAATTACTTTTGGCATTTTAAAACGATATAAGCATTAAAAAAGTTAAGTTTTAACAACTTAACTTAACTTCTGTTTTAGTTATTTTTCCATTACTCATGTCTATTGTAATAGTCGAATGAGTTTTTTCTTTATTGCAGTTTTCTAACCCTTTTAAGTCATAGTTTTCTCCGCTTTGGTTAGCTTCAGTTAACTCTTTTAATGTAACTTTGTAAGCAGAATTTGTTTCGATTGTTCGCATATATTTTTTGAAATAGTCCTGACTTGCATTTTCCATTTTTTTAGATAATTCTTTATTTGCTCCTTGAACTACGACAAAGTAATAACCTAGTCCACCACATACGATTAAAATTATAATTATTAATAATACTTTTCCTTTTCCTATTTTACTCCTCCTAAAAATAATTTTTAAGTAATGCGTTTAATTCGATTGCATACTCCATTGGTAGATTTTCCCTAAACTCATCGATAAAACCAATAATTAATAGTTCTTTTGCTCTTTCTTCATCTAGTCCTCTACTCATTAAATAGAATAACTTTTCTTCATCTAATTTGGATACTGTTGCTTCATGTTCAAGATAGGATGTCGTGTTTTCAACGATGTTTTTTGGAATTGTGTCACTTTTGGATTTATCATCTAATATTATTGTATCACATTTTATTATACTTTTGGAATTATTTGCATTTTTTCCAATTTTTACTGTTCCACGATAATTCGATATCCCACCATTTGCGGCAATTGATTTGCTTATTATTTTACTGGTTGTATTTGGAGCTAGATGAATCATTTTTGCTCCAGCATCTTGGATTTGGCCTTTTGAAGCTACAGCTATGGAGATACAATTTCCAATAGCTCCTTTACCATTTAAGATACATGATGGATATTTCATATTAGTTTTAGATCCAATGTTTCCATCAATCCACTCCATCTTTCCGCCTTCATCAACTATAGCTCTTTTTGTAACTAAATTATATATGTTGTCGGCCCAGTTTTGAATTGTAGTATATCTACAGCTAGAATTTTTTCCAACAAATATTTCTACAACAGCTGCATGAAGAGAATCTTCAGTATGATAAACTGCTGTACAGCCTTCCATGTAGTGAACATGTGAATCATCATCTACTATTATTAAGGTTCTTTCAAACTGACCCATGCTCCTTGTGTTTATTCTAAAATAACTTTGAAGAGGTCTATCGATGGTAACGTGAGGTGGTACATATATAAAAGTACCTCCACTCCAAACCGCACCATTTAAAGCGGTGTATTTATTTTCATTATATTTAACTAATTTATTAAAGTATTTTTTAAATATCTCTGGATGGTTTTTTAAAGCATCATCAGTCGATGAAAATATTACTCCTTTTTCTTCTAGTTCCTCTATCATATTGTGATAGACAACTTCACTTTCAAATTGAGCTCCAATACCATCTAGATATTTCTTTTCAGCATCGATTAGTCCTACTTCTTCAAATGTTTCTTTTATCGGACAGGCAACATTGTCCCAATTATTTTCTGTTTTGTCAGATACTTTTTTATAATAATTAATTTTATCGAAATCTATTTTTAGTTCTGGTCCAAAATTTGGATTTGGGGTTTCGATAAATGAATTATATGCCTCTAGTCTAAAATCAGTCATCCATTTAGGCTCATTTTTAGCTTTGGATATTTCTTTAATTTTAGCTTTACTTAAGCCTAATTCTTTTGTCATTTCGGTCACCTATTACAATTATACTAAATTTATCTAAAAATAAAAAGCATTATTTGTGCTTTTTATCCTTTAATTCATTCAGTATTTTTTCAATTGCCCACCAAGAAAGTAATACACATTTTTCTCTGTTTGGGCTTTTTGAAACATCATTATATACAATGGCTTCTTCTAAAAGTTTCTCATCATATGGTTTTTCAGTTGCCATGTTTAAGAAGTTTGTCAGTATTTTTTCAACGTCTTCTATCTTTTTTCCAATTAAGGTATCTGTCATTATCGAAGCGGATGATATGCATAAAGCACAAGCTTCTCCGTCAAATCTGATGTCTTTTAATATTCCGTCTTCTTCTTTAACCATGACATTTAATTCATCTATGCAGCTTTCATTATTCATGTTAGCTTTTATATATGATTTATCATCTACGAGACCTCTATGGTGTGGGTGTTGATAGTGCTCGAGGATGATACTTCTTTTTAAATTATTGTCCATTGTTATCACCATCTATATCTTTGCTATATACTGTTTCATCTAATTCAAAATAGAATGTTCTTAGTTCTTCAAAGCTACAAAAGAATATTGTCGGTAAATGAAGAGCAAATTTAGTTTTTAATTTTTCTATTATTTCATAGATATCATCTGGGTTTTTAGTGTCTACCTTATCTGCTTGATTATCTTTATATAAAGATACTCCGCATTTACCCAAATCATATAGTTTTTCATTTGTTGCAAAAGACACATTTGCTTCTAAAGCTTCTTTGACTATTTTTGCTATATTATATACTGTACTCATAACAGTGTAGCTATAGCCATGATTTTTTTCGATTACGCTTGCTTCCAAGGTATCTTTGATTAATGTAAAGAACTGTTCACTGTCTTTAGTACTAAATGATAATTCTGCTGTTATTTCATCTGAATTACTTTTGATATTAAATTCTGAATTAGGTATTTCTTCAACCAAATCCATGAGAACACCAATTGAGTTTAAATTCTTTTTATTTAATTCTAAGACGATATTTGAAAGCATTCCCTCTTTACTGCCATCGTTTGCTGATAAAGGTGTAATACCTATTCTATAACAAGTATTTAATAGTAATTCTAAGGTTCTTGAATCGCCTGCCATTTCATGAAAATAACGTGCTCTTTGTTTTTCATCTTTTAATATTGCTTTTACTCTAAACATGTGTAATCCCCCTCTATTAAAGGTTTTTAAATCGCACTTCTCTTTTAATTATAATTTATTTTTATATGTTTGTAAATATTTTGGTATTTTACTTTACTATTTTTCATATGATTAAGTGTAAAGGAGGAATTATTCATGGAAACACTTAAAGTAAGAGCTAAATCTAATCCAAATTCAGTTGCTGGAGCGCTTGCGAATGTATTCAGAGAAAAAGGGTCTGTAGAAATACAGGCAATAGGAGCTGGAGCTTTGAATCAAGCTATTAAAGCTATAGCTATAGCTAGAGGTTTTGTAGCTCCTAGTGGTAAGAATTTGATTTGTATTCCTGCTTTCACCGATATAGTTATAGACGGTGAAGAAAGAACGGCAATTAAGCTTATTGTCGAAGCAAAATAAAAAGATTCTATGTCTTTTTGAAAATTTTTTTAATTTTTTTCATTCAAAATTATTGACAGACAGTATAAATGTTGGTAAAATTTATGTTGTCTGATGCGGATGTAGTTCAATGGTAGAACCCCAGCCTTCCAAGCTGACTACGGGAGTTCGATTCTCCTCATCCGCTCCATTTGAATACAACTTACGGACTGTAATGGTTCGTAAGTTTTTATTTTATATATAGACAATGTTCTCTTTCTAGGAAGGAGGACATTTTTTATGCTTGAAATTAAAACTATTAAAGTTATTAAACCTAATGAAGAAATACTTGTTATCATTAAAAACTACAAATATAAGATTATCAAAGGAAAAATTAAAACATTATCTAATACTAATTTACAATTTGTAAGCCCTGTGCAGTATATAATCACATATCCCACTACTCTAACTATTCTCGAATATAAAGTTAATGAGATTAGTAATAAACCATTTTATATAAAAGAATATAAACAAAAATATAGTCTAAAAGAAATAAAACAAATATTAGCCAAAATTTCAAAATAGACTTCGTAAAACACTATTTAAATGGCCAAACATATGGAAGGTAAATTCTAAGAAATTTAATTTTTTTCAAAATTAGGGTTTACTTTTGGCGTTTGAGTGGAGAAATATATGAGAGGTATTTTTATATTTCTCGAAAATTTAGAGAAAGGAGGAAATTTATGAGATGCGGAGTTTATGTAAGAGTTTCTACTGATGATCAAAGAGATAATGGATATTCTATAGATTCACAGCTTAGAATGATAAAAGAATATTGTGAGAAAAATGAATATGATATTATTGATGTTTATAATGATGCAGGACATTCTGGAAAAGACTTAATGAGACCAGAGATGCAAAGACTGCTTAAAGATATTAAATCTAAAAAGATTGATAAATTAATCGCTATTAAAGTAGATAGACTAACTAGAAATAATTATGATGGATTTTGGCTACTTAATTACTGCGATGAACATGATGTAAAAATAGAATTAATATTAGAGCCTTATGATGTATCTACAGCTAACGGTGAAATGATATTTGGTATGAATTTAGTATTTGGTCAAAGGGAAAGAAAAGAAATTGGAGCACGTACCAAACGTGCTATGGAAGAAATGGCATTAGAACATATCCATCCTAGTAAAGCACCTTATGGCTATATTAGAAACAAAGAAACAGGTCATTTAGAGATTGAGCCAATTGAAGCTGAAATTGTTAAAGAGATATTTGAACTATGTAAAAAAGGACACTCCACAAGAAATATTGCATCTATTATGAAAGAAAATAACGCATATTTAATGCAAGGAAAATGGGCAGCCGATAGAGTTTATAAAATACTAACTAATTCTATTTATATAGGTATATTTGAATATGGAAAGTATAAAAGAAAGCCACAAGATATTTTAAGAGTTGAAAACTACTGCGTGCCAATTATTGATATGAATACTTGGAATACGACAAGAGCAAATCTAGAAAAAAATAAACACCCAAATTATGGAGACCATATTCATTTATTTGCAGGACTTGTTAAATGTCCTTTATGCGGTGAAATTCTTTCAGCTAGTGAATCATTTAAAAAGAAGAAAGATGTGATTAAAGTTTACTATCATTTGAGATGTAAGAATACTAGCTGTAAAGGTTATGGCTATCACTACAATTCTGATAAAATAGAAGAAAAATTAAAAAGAGTTTTAAATGAACTAACTAGATTTATGTTTGATAATACCAATGAGATAATTACATCTAGTTCTACTAAAAGTAAAGAAGTTAAAAACATAGAAAAAGCTATAAACAAGTTAAAAATACAAGAAAAAAGATTAGTAGATTTATACTTAAATTCTACTTTAGATGTTGAAACTATAAATCACAAAAACGATGTTATAAAAAAAGAAATTGATAAACTAACTAAAAAGAAAAATACACTTGACCCAGACAATGACTTCAAAGAATATTCAGTAGAACTTCTTAAAAAACTTGAACATGAAAAAGAAGATAATATGATTATTTTTAAAAATAATTTAGTATTTTCATTTTTGTTTGACAGTTTAAATAAAAAATCTAAAAAGGA
>JAFWYR010000013.1 GCA_017522615.1 Bacilli bacterium
AATTAATTTTTTTAAAGCATCTTCGGTATCAAAGGTATTTTTAAATATTATATCAGAGCTTAATGTATAAAATTTGTTTTTCATATTTTACCTCATTTCTAAAAGATATTTATTATCTTCTATATATAATCATTCTATAAAAATATGGCAAATACTTTTTTTATGGATTATTTTTTTGGTTTTTTCTTTCTATGTGGTAGAATGTTTGTAGAAGGTGTTAGTATGAACTATGAATATGATATTTTTAAAAGATGTATTCCTAATTATGATAAATTGATTAATTATGGATTTATTTTAAAAGATGGTAAATATTTATATAATAAGAAAATATTAGATGGAAATTTTGAACTTAGAATTGTAATTTATAATGATGTATTAAGTTCTAAAATAATCGATTTAGATTTTGATGAAGAATATACTAATTATAGAATTGAACAGCAAGTGGGTGAGTTTGTAAATAAGGTTCGGGAAGAATACTTAAATGTTTTAAATAATATTAAGGATAATTGTTTTGAAAGTAGGCCTTTTATCAGCAATCAAGCTAATAGAATAGCTAAAATGATATTCGATAAATACGGAGATGAACCTATTTTTAAATGGGAAGATAATACTTCAGCTGTGTTTGAAAATAATAGTAAATGGTATGGAATTATCATGAATGTGGATAAGAGTAAAATTACTTCTGGAAAAGGCGAAGTTGAAGTTATGAACTTTAAGATAGATAAAAATAGAGTAGTTAAATTATTAAAAGAAAAAGGATATTATCCAGCATATCATATGAATAAGAAATCTTGGATTAGTGTAATATTGGATGATACTCTTAAAGATGAAGTTATATTTGATTTAATAGAAGAAAGCTACAGTTATACAGTAGAAGTTTTAAAAAGTAATAATGAATGGGTTATGCCGATTAATCCTGGATATTTTGACGTATTTAATTACTTTGATTCTACTGATATATATTACTGGGATAAGAAAAAAAGTTTTAAAAAAGATGATATAATATATTTATACATAACTAAACCTATTGGATCTATTATGTATAAATGTGAAGTAGAAGATATAACAGAGGATTTTACAATTGTTAGAAAGATATGTAAATTTGAAGAAGGAAAATATAGTTTGGATGTCCTTAAGAAATATGGACTTACTTCTGTTAGAAGTTCAAGACATATTCCTTTACATTTAAGTAAATTATTTAAGGAGGATAATGCATGAATGTGAATGATTATTTAATTTGGAGAGGCGATATTCCTTTTAGTAAAAATTATCCATTTAACGAAGTTGATGGATTAATACTTGCGAGAGCATCTTATCTACCTTTTGATAAAATTTCATTTAAAGAAGGAGATACATTTGAAATTGTTTCTGACAAAATGAAGAAACTTACCGATGATGATTATAAGATAATTGATGATAAAGATTTGATTTATAATTTAGGTAAGAGCTTAAGATTTAAAGATTTAAAATTATCAGATTTTGTTTTAAATAAAAGTAAGGAAGCTGAAAGACAGTTTGGCGCTATTACAATTCATTTAGGTAAAGAAATATATGTCTCTTATATTGGAACCGATAATAGTTTAGTTGGGTGGAAGGAAGATTTTAATTTATCATTTATGAAAAATGTTCCTGCTCAGATAGAAGGGGTTAAATATTTAAATGATGTATTAAATAAATATAAAGGTAAAATTAGAATAGGTGGCCATTCTAAAGGTGGTAATGTAGCAATTTATTCAGCTTTATATGTGGATAAAAAATATAAAAATAGAATAAGTAATGTATATAATTTTGATGGGCCAGGCTTTTATGATTCTGTTATTTCTGGGGGAGATAAAAGTATTTTAGATAAAATAGTTACATATATACCTCAAGATTCAGTTATTGGAAGGCTTCTTAAACACAGTTGGAAAATAACTATAGTTAATAGTAATAATAAAGGACTTTACCAGCACGATATTTATTCTTGGGAAATACTTAAAGATAGAATAGTATTAAATGATGGAGTTACCGAGTCATCAGAATTTACTAATGAAGCTATTAACGAATGGCTATTAAATACAACACCTCAAAATAGAAAGATATTTGTGGATGGAGTATTTGAACTTTTATATTCATCAGATAGTGAAAGTTTTAGAGAACTTTCTAGAACATGGACTAAAGAGATACCTAATATGATGAATGCCTATAAGGATATATCTAAAGATGATCGAAAAATAATAAGTAAAATGATAGGGGAGTTTGTTAAAGCTTCTTCTAATGTTCTTAAAAAAACAAGTAAAAAGAAATTAGAAGAGATAAAAGAAAATTTGTTTGAAAAAAAAGAATAAGATTTTAATTAGACACTTTCTTGTAAAGTGTCTTTTTGCGAAAAAAATATATATTTTTATAATTACTGCTTTTTGTGTTAATTTGACAGAAATTTTAACTTGAATTAATATATTTGACTTGGGGAAAAGACTATAATGGGGTGTTAAGAATGATGAATTATTTATATTATGTGGTTTTATTAATTAATAGGGAAGGTCATGAATTTGCTGTAGAAGTTGATGATACTTATCATAAACATGTTCAACCATTTAAAAAATTACAATTATCCGATGAAAATCTAGAAGTTAATGAATATTTGAAATATAAAGGAACCGATAATGTGACAGGATATGAAATCGCATCTTTTCTAGGTGCTGAAGGAAATATTGTATTTTTTCATACTGATGTGTCTAATTGGAAATCTCAAAAGAAAGCTGCCTCTATTGTTATGCCTGTGGAGATGAATAAAATTCAAAAAGATAAATTGTTTAAATTAATAGAAACATTAGATGATGAGGATTTTTGTTATTATTTAAATACTGTAAAGTTTAAAAATAAGACATCATATAAATTGGTTCATAACCATATAAATCTTGCATTACTCAAAAAACAAGTCTATAATATAGATGAGGTTAGAGAGAGTGAGGATATAAAATGCAAGAAGATGAATCTAGATTAGAAAAAGATTATTTATATTTACATCCTATTACAATTATAGATATTGATGGTGAGTTAATTTCTATTGATAAATCATTATATGTTGATCATACTCCTGCTTTTATGGAGCTTAGTGAAAAAATAAATGGTTTATTATATGGATTTGAAAAAGATCCAACTGTCAGTAGTGGTTATGATTTTGCTACCTTTGTTGCAGCTAGTGGTTATATTATTATTTGGCCACTTGATATAAATAAATCAGATATGCTTATGATTTCTATTCCTGAAATTCCTACTTTAGAACAGATTAATGTTTTGAAAGGTATGTATGAATTATTTGAAAATAGAGAAGTTTATGTAACTAATTCTAAATTTAAAAAGAGAAGTTCTCATGTTCCAAGAACTATTCCTTTAAGCGATAGTGGAAAATATGAAGATGCGGTTAAATCTTTGGATGATTATTTTGAATTAATAAAGAAATTGAATGATTATAATAATGAAATTGTCGGAGATTTTAGAGATTCCATAAAGCATAGAAGATAATGTTTATTTAGAGTGATATTTTATCATTCTTTTTTTTATTATATAAAGTGTAAAAAAGTATCAAGTAATATTGATTTTGATTTAGTGAAAATATTACTTGTCTTTTTAATAAAAATAGTATGTTATAAAAAATAGAAAGGGTAGAGAAAAAAATGATACATGAAAAAATAGTAAAAGACTAGAAAAAAAAGAAGATATGTGGTATTCTTGAGAAGAATAGAGGAGGAGTGAATAAAAAATGAGACAAAGTCAGAGAGATAAAAGAGATTATTTAATTATTGGACTATGTGCCGTAGTAGCAATAATGGCAGTAGGATTTGCGGCGTTTAGCCAGCAACTTACAATTAATTCTACATCAGAAGTAACAAGCACATGGTGTGTAGGATTTGATACAAGTAAGACTACTGATTATGTTGCAACTCCAGGACTATCTGGAGCTACTACACCAACAGCTTCAATGTCATATAGTGGAAATACTTGTGGAAGTGATAACTTACAAACAGGAGCAAGTCTATCTGCAAGTTTTAAACAACCGGGAGATCAAGTAGTATACACATTTACTATTAAAAATGCATCAAGTTTAAATGCAAAACTTGATTCAATTACAGAAAATTTAACAACATCAAATTCAGCAATAGAATATACATTATCAGGAGCTAAAGCCAATGATATTCTTGGGCCAAATGATACTACAACATTAGTAGTAACAGTAAGATATAAAAACAGTGTAACTTCTCAGCCAGAAGTAACAACATGGGAGCTAGAGTTAAAACTTAATTTTTCACAAACTAATGATTCACCAAGTGGTGGAGGTTCATCAGGGTTAGCAGATGGAACATATTATTCTTACAATTTCGAAAAAGTTTATTTAAATACAAACAGTATATATATAGCAGATCCAAATAGTTATTATACAGATTCTGGCGATGGGTGGTATGAAACTTTAGAGGAATGCAATAACAATTCAGAAAACCCACAGTCATGTTTTTTGAAGGCAGAGTATGCTGAATATTTAACACTTGAAGAATGTGAGGAGTTGGCAGCTGATTCTTCAACGTGCACATCTTATACAATATCTCTAGCAGACAGAATAGGAACAGAAACAAATTATGCCAATTTAAACAAAAATGTATTTAATAAATATGTGGTTTCAGATGGAGTTATTACTGCTGCTTATGCATGTCAGAAATTTTCATTTATTAACGAACCAGTATGTTTGCAAGGTGGTGGATATGATGAAACTACTGGTTCTAGCCCATACTATACAGCTAACAGGGGAATAATTGAAGGTTTAGCAAATACATTTACATCAAATGGAGGCTCTTGCTCTGCCGCTGATAGCAACGGTTACTGTTATGTGGGCGACTTGGGTGTCTATGCTTATTCCAGTGGCTATGCCGATGCCCACGATAATTCGACGTACGAGAATTGTGACGTTAGCAACTATGGCGATGCGTATTGCTACTAGTTCGGTGAGTGAGTTTCGCCGTGCCGAAAATCTTGCAATCTGAAATCCAACATGGTCATAAGGCGAAAAATATATAGAATGTGTATTTTACCCCTAAGAAACAATTTTATTAGTAGATGCGTCATTCGCCTATAGTTAATGATAAAAGAGCGAGTAAAACTAGCATCTTATATAAGTTTTATAATTTATTTGGAGAAGTGATTTTTCACTTCTTTTTGATATTGATTTTAATAAATGATTATGGTACAATTAAATCGTATACAAACAATTGAAGGGGATGTGTTTATGAATATTTATGAGATTAGTGTTAAAAATAGGAATGGAGAAGATGTTTCTTTAAATGATTTTAAAGGGAAAGTACTTTTGGTTGTAAATACGGCTACTGGATGCGGGTTTACTCCTCAGTATGAAGCTTTAGAAAAACTTTATGAAAAATATCATGAAAAAGGGTTAGAAATTTTAGATTTTCCTTGTGATCAGTTTGGCCATCAGGCTCCTGGAAGTGATGATGAGATACATGAGTTTTGTACGGCTAAGTATAATACAAAGTTTGATCAGTATAGTAAATTAGAAGTTAATGGAGAAAATGAAAGTCCATTATTTACTTATTTAAAAAGTAGTATTAAAGAAGATGAAATTAATGGACTTAAGAATAAAGTTGCTATGAAGGGTGTTAAAAAATTAAGTAAAAGTTTTGAAAAAGATGGAGATATTATTTGGAATTTTACTAAGTTTTTAGTTGATAAAGAAGGTAAGGTTATTAGAAGATTAGCTCCTACCGAAGACCCTATGCTACTTGAAGAAGATATTATTTCATTATTATAGGTGATTTAAGATGTATGATAGTTTAAAATTAGAAAATCAATTATGCTTTCCTATTTATCTATGTAGTAAAGAGATAATTCGAAAATATACACCTTTGCTAGATAAACTTAATTTAACGTATACTCAGTATATAGTTATGCTATATCTTTGGGAGAAAGGGAAGGGTAATGTTAGAGAAATTGGTAAGGCTATTTTACTTGATTCTTCTACTTTAACTCCTTTACTTAAGAAGTTAGAAAGTAAGGGTTATATTATACGTGAAAGGTCTTTAGTAGATGAGAGAAATTTAGAGGTTTCACTTACTAAAAAAGGTGATGAACTTAAGAAAGAAGCTTTATCTATTCCTTTTGAAATGGGTAAATGCATAAATTTAAATAAAAGTGAAGCTGAGACTTTATATAAATTAATTTATAAGGTTTTGATGAATGTAGAAAAGGAGTAATATTATGGGAATTGTAAATGTTAAAAAAGATAATTTTGAAGATGTTGTTTTAAAATCTAAAGAGAAAGTACTTGTAGATTTTAATGCGGATTGGTGTGGACCATGTAGAATGCTTAGACCTATTTTAGATGAAATTGCATCTGAGAGAAGTAATGTAAAGATAGTATCTATTAATATAGATGATGAGGAAGATCTTGCAATGAAATACGGAGTTTCTTCTATACCTTGTTTGGTTTTGTTTGATGGTGGTAAGGAAGTTAATAGAAGTGTTGGTCTTATTCCTAAAGATGCAGTTATAGAATTTATAGGAGAATAGTATGTACGATATTATAATTGTTGGAGCTGGGCCTTCTGGGCTTACGGCAGCTATATATGGAAGAAGAGCTAATAAAAAAGTATTAGTTTTAGAAGCTTTAAGTTATGGTGGACAGATTATCAATACTTTAAAGATAGAAAATTATCCGGCTGCTCCTAATATTTCTGGATTTGATTTTGCAACCACTTTATATAATCAGGTTAAGGATTTAGGGACAGATATTAAGTTTGAGAAAGTTATAGAAATTAAAGATGGTATAGAAAAGGAAGTTATTACAACTAAAGGTAGTTATAAAAGTAAAACTATTATTTTAGCAACCGGATGCGAGAACAGAAAGCTCGGTATAGATAGAGAAGAGGAATTAATAGGAAGAGGTGTTTCTTATTGTGCGACCTGCGATGGAGGTTTTTATAAGGATAAAGATGTGGCAGTTGTAGGTGGTGGAAATACAGCTTTGGAAGATGCTTTATACCTATGTGATGTAGCTAATAAGGTTTATTTGATTCATAGAAGAGATGAATTTAGGGGAGAAGAAGGGTTAGTAGATAAACTTAAAGAAAAAAATAATATTGAATTTGTCTATAATAGTAATGTCACTAAATTAAATGGTGATGATAAACTTTCTTCTGTTATAGTTACTGATAAAGAAGGTAATGATAAAGAGATAATGATTTCTGGATTGTTTATTGCGGTTGGTAAAATTCCAGAAAATGAAAATTTTAGAAAATTAATTAATTTAGATGATTCTGGTTATATTATTGCTCCTGAGAATTGTCATACAAATGTTGAGGGAATATTTGTATGTGGTGATGCGAGAGTAAAAGAAGTTAGGCAGCTTGTTACGGCAGCTTCTGATGGAGCTATTTCTGCCACTGAAGCTATTAGATATATAAATGAGAGAAAATAATTTTTCATTTGATTGAAAAATATGTATTTTTAAAAGTTTTTTCGTTTTAGAAAAACTTTTTTATTTTTCTCCTTTAAAAGAACAATTGTTCGTGTTATAATGGTTGCAGGTGGTTATTTTGAAGAAGGTTTACTGTGTGATTGATTTGAAAACTTTTTATGCTTCTGTAGAGTGTGTAGAAAGAGGACTTGATCCATTTAAAACTGATTTGATAGTAGCTGATAAATCTAGAGGAAAAGGTTCTATTTGTTTAGCTATAAGTCCATCTTTAAAGAGGAAAGGGATTAAAAATAGATGTAGGGTTTTTGAAATTCTAAAAAATGTTCATCCGATAGTTGCTAGACCAAGAATGAAAAAATATATGGAGTATTCGTCTAGAATATATGGTATTTATTTGAAATATATTTCTAAAGAAGATATTCATGTATATTCAATTGATGAGGCTTTTTTAGATATTACAAGTTATAAAAAATTATATGGTATGGAGTATGTGGGTATTGCAAAAATGATAATGAATGATATTTATGAAACTACTGGAATAACGGCTACCTGTGGAATTGGGACAAATATGTATTTAGCTAAAATAGCTTTGGATATTATTTCTAAACATGTAAAATCTAATATCGGTATTTTGAATGAAAAAATTTATAAAGAAAAATTATGGCATTATAAACCTCTTACAGATTTTTGGCAGATTGGAAGAGGGATAGAAGCTAGACTTCATAAGTTACATTTAAAAGATATGTATGATGTTGCTCATGCGGATGAGAGGATTTTATTTAAAGAATTTGGAATTAATGCGGAACTTTTGATAGATCATGCTTGGGGTAGGGAAAATTGTACTATATCTGATATTAAAAAATATAGACCGAAATCTAAGAGTTTATCTAATGGACAGATTTTGTTTAAAGATTATGGTTATGATAAAGCTAGGATTGTCCTTACGGAAATGGTGGATAATATGGTTTTGAGACTTGTGAGTAAGAAACTTTATACTGATGTTATTGGAGTATATATAGGATATTCTAAAAATATAATTCCTCCTTTGAAATTCTCATTTAAACTCGAAAATCATACTAATAGTTATACTAAGATTTTAAAAAGTATTTTAAGAGAGTATGATTATAGGATTTTAGATTATCCAATTAGAAGAATAAATATTTGGTTTGGTGGTATTACAGGTAGGTTAGTTAAACAGTTAAATATGTTTGAAGAAGATGATTTAAAAGAAGAATCATTAGAATGTATAACATCTAATCTTAAGAATAAATTTGGTAAAAATTCTATTTTAAGAGGCGTTAGTTTATTAGAAGGGGCAACACAGATAGAGAGAAATAAATTGATTGGAGGTCATAATGCGGAATGATTTTAGAGCTAAGCAATTTTTGCCTTTTGATTCACTTAATGGTTTTTATGAAATGATTTTAAAATGTGATGAAGAAGTGCATGATAAAATTAAACTTAGTGAAGATAGTAGTGATATTTTAAATAGAAAATTAAAGCTTATTAAAAAAGGAGATAGAGTATTAGTAAAATATTATTATAATTTGGATTATGTGGAGAGTATTTTGACTGTAAAAAAAATAGATATTGCTTTTAGAATTATATATTTTAATAATTCTAAGATTTTTTTTGATGATATACTAGATATTGATATTGTCTAAAAGTGTATAATTTTAAATTAGTGCTGACTATTATTTTTGTGGATGTGTTATAATTTTGATAGTGGTAATAAATGGGAGGCTTTTATGAGACAGAAACAAGGAACTAGTTTATTTGTGAAAATTATTGCTGTACTGATTGGATTTATGTTTGTTATACCTTTTATAGCTGGGTTATTTGAAAGTGTTTCAGAAGTTTTTTCGAATAGGTTTGTATTAATTTCTTCAGAGTCAAATAAAGTATTTGATAGTGAACTTAAGGAATATGCGAAGAAGAGTGGGATTGATCTTAAAGTAGAGTATTATGGAGATTTAGAAATAGTTGATTTATTAAATTCTAGTGCGGATAATTATGATGGTGTTTGGATTTCTAATTCACTTTGGTTTTATATGTTAGATAATCCTTATCTAGTTACCGACAGTAAATCTATTTCGATTAATCCTGTCGTTATGGGGATAAGTAAGTCTAAAGCTCAAGAACTTGGATTTGTGAATAGTGATGTCTATAATAGAGATATTTTAAATGCGATAGCTGATAAAAAATTAAGTTATGTTATGACGTCGGTTACTAAGACTAATACTGGAGCGACTGCATATTTAGGTTTTTTAAACAGTATAGCCGGAAGTCCCGAGGTTCTTACTAGTGAAATGCTTAGCAATGATAATTTAAGAAATAGTATGAAAGCTTTCTTTAATGGAGTTGAGCGAGTTTCCGGTGATGAAGATTATTTGACAGATATGTTTTTAAACGGAAAATATGAAGCTGTTATCAATTATGAAAGTACTCTTATAAATTTAAATCAAAAATTAGTAAGTGAAGGTAAGGAACCTCTTTATCTCATATATCCAGTTGATGGTGTGGCGATTAATGACATGCCATTTGGATATGTAAGTCATGGCCAGAATGATAAGAAAAAAGAACAATTTAAGACTCTCCAAGATTATTTGAGAAGTAAAAACGTTAGAGATAAATTAGAAGAAAAAGGTTTTAGAAGTTGGTATGGAGGAATTAATAATAATCCAAATACTTTATTTAATAAAGATTGGGGAATAGATACTAGTAAATATTTGATTTCTCTTAAGTATCCTAGTAAAGCAGTTATAAATGAAGCTTTTGATTTGTATGCAGAAGAGCTTAGAAAACCAGCTCATGTCGTATTTTGTCTGGATGTTTCAGGAAGTATGTACGGAGAGGGAATTAGTGAACTTAAGGAAGCAATGAAATATATTTTAAATAAAGAAGAAGCTAGAAAAGATAGAATTCAATTTACTAAAGCTGATAAGATAACAATTGTAACATTTGACAGTACAGTTAAAAGTGTTTCTGAAACTGTAGCTGGCGATAATACAGAAATACTTGAATATTTTGTAGATGAGTTAGAAGCTGATGGAGGAACTAATATATATGATCCTTCTATCAGAGCTTTGGATATACTTAAAAATACAGATGAAAATTATTCTAAAGTTATTGTACTTATGACTGATGGACAATCAAATTCGGGAAGCCTATATAGTTTGGAAAATAGATATTCATATGATAATCAAAATATTCCAATTTACGGTATTACATTTGGAAATGCATATAAACCTGATTTGGAAGATGTAGCTAGTTTAAGTAATGGTAAAGTTTTCGATGGTAAGAGTGGTCTTAAAAAAGCTTTCGAGGAAGTAAGGAGTTATAGTTAATGAAACAGATTCAAAAAAGATATATTTATTCAGCTATACTTGCTAGTGTTTTTTTTGTAGTTATATACGGAATAATTAGAATTAATCTTATTATCGGAATAATACTTACTGTGTTCATATATTTAGGAGGAATATTTTTATTCAAGAAAGACGATTTAAGAACTCTCGATGCGGAGAGTGTGAATAATTATTACTATTTGGCTTCGAGGGTTCAAAGTCAAGCTAATTTAACTCAAAATGAAAAGATGATAAAGACATGCGAAGGAATAGGAAAATATACTGATGATATTTTGGTAAGTTTAAGTCAAAGACCAAAGAAGGTTGAACAGGTATTCGATTTCTTTGATTATTATTTAGATATTTCATATAAGATATTGTATAAATATAATTTTATTCAAAAAAATGAAGATTATAAAGATGATGAATTTATTAAGAATGCTGAAGAAAATTTAAATAAAATTCTTTCTGAATTTAAAAAGCAGTATAAAAATATGCAAGAAGCGAAGGTACTCGATATAGAAACAGAAATTAAGATGTTTCAGCAGTCTAGTGGAATAACTTTAGAAAATGTTAAAGTAGGTGAAAGAAATGAATGAGATGAAGATTAAAGAGGGTAATAAAGAGAGAATTATAGGTGTAGCAATTATTGCGGTGGTTATAGTTGTTACGATAATTGTGGTTATGCTTTTAAATGGTGGTAATAAATCTTATAAAAAAGTATATGTGGCAACTGGTGGTGGTAAGGAAGATTTTATTGCTGATAAAGATGTAAATAATATTATGAGAAAAAAATTTGGGTTAGATGTTGTTTATGATTCTTGGTCAAATGGCAAAACTGTAAGTGCACCGCTTGTCCGTGAATATGTTCATTTGGGAAATAGTAGTATTCCAGAATATGAATGGTCAGTAAATAATGATTCATGTTCAAAATACGATGTTTTATTTACATCTGATGAAAGATTTTATGATTATTACAAATTATCACCAGCTGATGGTGAGGCTGAAAGATCTTATGTTAAAGATGGAAGCTTAACGTTAAATACACCGATAGTTATTTATAGTTGGAAAGATGTTGCTGATACTTTGGTAAAGGAAGGTATTGTAACGCTTGAAAATGGAACTTATTATATAACTAATATGAATAAATTATTAGATTATATATTAGAAGGAAAAACTTGGGCTGATTTAGGTCTTAATTCAATTTATGGTAAGATTAATATTAATTCTACAGATCCAGTTACTTCTTCACCAGGAGCAACTTATTATGGACTTCTTATGTCTATTATGACTGGTGGAGATATGTCTGATGAAAAGATAGATGCGGTATTACCTAAGTTAAAAGAATTCTATTTAAAAAGTGGTTATATGAATAATACTCCGGCTGATTTATTTGAAATGTATTTGAAGCAAGGTCAAGGCTCTAAACCTATGATTGTAGATTATGAAAAATCGATAATTAATTTGGCAACCTCTGATAAGGATGCTTATGATGCGGTTAAGGATAAAATGGTTATATTATATCCAAGACCTACGGTTTGGAATTCACACTGTGTGGCTACATTTACAGATGTTGGTAATGAATATTTAAAAGTGTTTGATGATAAAGAAATTCAACAAATTGCTTGGTCTAAATATGGATTTAGAGTTGGAGTAACTGGTGGTAATTACGATGTTTCTAAGGTTAAAGTAAACGGAATACCACAAGAGATAACAAGTATAACAAGTGGTCTTAAGATGGATGCTTATAATAAGATAATAGATTATTTGAAATAGGAGGAGAGTTAATATGGGATTTATTAAAGCAATACAGTCATCAATTTCTGGTCAATATAATGATCAATTTAAAGAGGTAGTTAGAAGTGGAGGATTTGAAGATGGTGTTATCATTAAAAGAGTAACAACACCAAACAATATTATCCAAGATAAATCTAGGTTGTTTGTAGAACCTGGCGAATGTGCAATTTTAGTTGATAATGGAGCGATTAAAGATATTATTACTGAACCTGGAATGTATTTTATGGATACTTCTTCACCAACTTTATTTCAAACTAATATTTTTAGTGGAATAGGAGCTACTTTCTTAGAATCTATGAAAAGAATAGCTTATAACGGAGAAGTTATAACTGGACAATCAGTATTTTATGTAAATTTAACTGAACAGATTGGTCTCGGTTTTGGAACTGCTAAACCAATCTTATATAAAGATCCTACATGGGGTCCAATTGAGATTTCAGCATATGGTCAATACGCGATTAAAGTGGTTAATCCAATTAATTTACTTACAGATGTTCTTGGAAATAGGAATGTTTTAAGAAGAGAAGATTTAGAAAGTGCGATTAGACCTTATTTGGCTTCTGGAATTAGTACAGAGATTGCGAATAGTGGTTTATCGTTTGATGAGATTTCAACTAAGCAAAGTGAATTAGGCGCTAAGTTAATCGATGATGTTACTGCTAAATTAGAATCATTAGGTGTTTCTATTACTAAGATTGTCATATCTAACATAGATGTTCCAGAAGAAGTTAAGAATTCTATGAGAGAAAGAACAGCTATTAAGATGAAAGCAACAAGTGCTACTTCTGAAGAAGCTGATATATATGCTAAACTTAATAAGGCTGAAGCTATGAAGGATTTAGCTAATAATCAATCATCAGCAGGAGCTACAGTTATGGGAATGAATATGGGAAACATGTTTGCTGCTGATATAAAAGATGAAAATAAGGAATAAACTTATTTTCATTTTTTAAATTAAACAAATTATTAAGCTAGAAAATTTATATGTTATTATATATTAAGTGTGTTATTATATATATGAGGTGTTTTATGAGGGTTGGTATTATATTTGCAATGAAGGAAGAGTTGAATGAATTTATTAAATATTTAAAACAAGAAAATGAATATAAAATATTTGATTTAGATTTTTATGAAGGAACAATTGGAAGTGTTAAATGCACTCTAGCTTTATGCGGTGTTGGTAAAGTTAATGCGGCTAGATGTACACAGATTTTAATAGATAATATGGAAGTTGATTATATTATAAATATTGGTGTTGCTGGTGGCGTGTCAAATAAAGTAGATATTGGTGATATAGTAATAGGAGATAGATTAGTTCAGCACGATTTTGATATTACTTCTTTTGAACATGATAAAGGATATATACCTGGTATTGGGATATATATTAAAACTGATGAATATTTGATGTTGAAAGCTAAAGAAAATTTTAAACTAGATAATTGCAATTTAAAAATAGGTACTATTGCTTCTGGTGATATTTTTGTTTCAGAAAGTAAAATGAGTAAAAAAATAGAAAGCAAGTTTGGAGCTTTATGTGTGGAGATGGAGGGGGCCTCAATTGCTCAAGTCTGTTATTTATGTCATATTCCATTTTTGGTTATAAGATGTATATCAGATAGTCCAAATGGAAATAATGTGATAACTTATAATGAGTTTTTAGAAAGAAGTTCTAAGAATGTTGCATTATTTTTAAAAGATTTATTATTTAATTTTAATTAGGAGTGTATTATGAAGTTTGAAGAATATTTTGAATTAAAAAGGTTATCAAATATTACTTATGAGCGTAATTTAAATGAATTTATGTATCCTTTTGATTATTGTGGGAAAGAGCTTGGGTGTGCGAATGACTTGATGGTCGATTCTATGCTTTCTTATTATGATAAAAGTGGTAATATAACTAACGGTATTATGATAATAACGCCTTTTCAGGTAATTTCATCTTTGTTTGCGGAAAGGGCTATATTACATACACAGATGTTTGGATGTTATAATAAAGTTTTATATCAAGATTCCTCTTCTTTAGTTAATCAAAATTTTTATATAAGATTTTATAGTTATGATAATAATATACGTATTTCTATTGAGGCACCAGAAATAATTACTTCTTATCAAAAAAAAGAGTTAGAAAAATTTAATTTGGAAATAAAAAATTATTTAAATAAAGGGTTTTCTATTAATACAGGATATCATATATATTCTGCAAATGATTATGATATTTTTGGGAATAGACAGATTAATTTAAACTGTAATTATTTTGATGATATGATAGATTTAGATGATCTTATTTCTAAATATGGCGAAGATAAGATAAATGATGATTTAGTTTTTGGCTATGATTATTTTAAAGATGATTATTTAATAGGAAGACCAATTATGGATAGTACTATTAAAACTATTGAACAAGTTTTAGCTGAATATTTTAAATATGTTATACAGAATGGTGATTTTTCAAGTGAGCTATTGATTGAAGAATTCGATAGATATAAAAGTTATTTTAAGGATAGAACAATAACTGAGGATTTATTGAACTATTTTGATTTATATTTAGATAAAATGGATTTATCTATAATTAAAGATTATTTAGAGAAAAAGTGTAATAATGGTAGAAAAAAATAATCATAAAACAATTGAAAAAATATTTTGTAATGTGTTATGATATATTTGAAAGGATGGATGAGAAATGTCAAAAGTATATTTTACAAGAGAAATTACACCTCAGAGTTTACAAAGAATTTATGAAGCTTTAGGAGTAGAACTTAAAGGAAAAGTAGGTGTTAAAGTATCTACTGGAGAAGCTGGTTCGAAGGGATATTTAAAGGCTGATTTAATTGGACCATTTGTCAAAGGATTAAATGGTACTATAATTGAATGTAATACAGCTTATAATGGTAAGAGAAATACAGCTGAAGAGCATTTAGAAGTTGCTAGAGAACATGGATTTACTTCCTTTGCCGATGTAGATATTATGGACGCTGATGGTGAATTTAAAATTCCAGTTAAAAGTGGTAAGCATTTGAAATATGATATAATTGGTGAAAATTTTAAAAAATATGATTCTATTATTAATCTTGCCCATGGTAAAGGACATGCGATGGGAGGATTTGGAGCAAACCTTAAAAATCAATCTATAGGTATTGCATCTCGTAATGGTAAAGCTTATATTCATTCTTGCGGTCAAACTGAAGATCCTAATGTTTGCTGGACTGTTAAATATGAACAAAAAGATTTTATAGAATCTATGGCCGAAGCGGCTAAAGCTGTATCTGATTATATAAAAGATGAAGGTAAACAAATAGTTTATATTACGGTTATGAATGCTATTTCAGTAGACTGTGACTGTGATGCTCATCAAGGTGATCCAGTAATGGGTGATTTAGGTATAATTGCTTCATTAGATCCTGTTGCTAATGATCAAGTATTTATCGATATGCTTTGGAATTCAACCGATCCAGGCCATACTAAAATGATGGAAAGAGTTGATAGGCAGGAAGGTAGACATATTACTGAGTATGCTGAAGAAATCGGTTTAGGCAGTACTAAGTATGAATTAATTGAAATTTAATAGGTCAAGTTATTTAAAATAATCTGTAAAGTGAGTAATATAATGCTCACTTTATTTTATTTTAAGGTGTATAATCATTATAGGTGAGAATTATGAAGTTAGGTTTTGATAATAAAAAATATGTTAAAATTCAAAGTGAAAAGATTAAAGAAAGATTTAAACTTTTTGATAAATTATATTTAGAGGTCGGAGGTAAATTATTCGATGATTCTCATGCAGCTAGAGTTTTACCTGGGTTTAAGAATGATGCTAAAATAAGCATGTTTAAAGAATTAAAGGATGATTTGGAAATTATTTTTTGTATCAATGCTGGTGATATTGAAAAGAATAAAATTAGAGGAGAGTATGGTATTACTTATGATAGAGAAATAATGAAACTTATTTCAAACTCTAAAAAGATGGGTTTTTGTGTTAATAGTGTAGTTATTACGTTATATAATGAACAAGTTAGTGTTGATAAGTTTATTAAAAAATTAAATCGAAATGGTATTAAAACTTATATTCATACTTTTACTAAAGGTTATCCGACGGATGTAGAAACTATTGTAAGTGAAGAAGGGTATGGAGCTAATGAATATATAGTTACTACTAAGCCTCTGGTTTTAGTAAATGCTCCTGGACCAGGTTCTGGTAAGCTAGCAACTTGTCTATCACAAATATACCATGAAAATAAAAGAGGAATAAATGCTGGATATGCTAAGTTTGAGACTTTTCCTGTTTGGAATTTACCTTTAAAAGATCCAGTTAATTTAGCTTATGAAGCGGCTACTGCTGATTTAAAAGATGTAAATATGATAGACCCTTTTCATTTGGAAAAATATGGTGTTACTGCTGTAAATTATAATAGAGATATCGAAACTTTCCCAATATTAAAAAGCATTTTAAATAAAGTGTCTAAAAAAGATATATATAATTCTCCTACTGACATGGGGGTTAATATGGTAGGATATTCTATTATAGATAGAGAAGTTACTGACAGGGCTTCTAAAAAAGAAATAGTTAGAAGATTTTATAATGAAAAAAATAATTATAAATTAGGTTTATGTGATGAAGATACTTATAAAAAAATTGAACTTCTTATGAATGAACTTGGAATTGATGAATCTTATTTAGAAGTTGTAAAACCAGCTTTAGATAAGAAAAATAAAGAAGGTGGAATTCCAGTAATAGCTATGAAAGTTGGAAGAAAAGTTGTAACTGGAAAAGAAACAGATTTACTTTCTCCTGCTGGAGCTTTAATACTTAATGCGATAAAGTATTTAAGTAAGATTCCTGATGATATTTATTTGTTGTCCCCTAAAGTATTAGAACCTATTTTGAAAATGAAGATGGAAATGGGGAACGGTAATAAACTTTCATTATCTGAAGTTTTGGAGGCTTTAAGTATATGCTCTGTTACTAATCCTCTTGCTTCAAAAGCTTTATCTTGTTTGAAAAAATTAGCTTCAGAGGATGCACATGCAACATATATTGTTGTGGGAAGTGATAAAAAAGCTTTAAGAGATTTAAAAATAAATCTTACTTGTGAAGATGAATTTTTAGATTATGATTTTTAAAAAGTATTTATGAATAATATAGAAGCATGTTATAATTGTCAATAGAAATAGAGAGTGAGGTTATTTATGAGAAAAGTTAAGATTAAAGGTATTTATAAACATTTTAAGGGAGATTATTATATAGTAGAAGATATTGCAAAATATTCTGAAACTGAAGAGGATTTGGTTATTTATAGGGCTTTATATGGTAATAGTCAACTTTGGGCTAGACCTCTTTCGATGTTTTTAAGTGAAGTTGATCGTAAAAAATATCCTTCTGTTAAACAAAAATACCGCTTTCAATTATTTAATAAAAAGAGTGTTAAAGATGAATAGTTTAGATAGATTTATTAGTATTCAAGAAAAAGAATATGATATAGCTTTTGAAGAAATAAAAAATGGTAAAAAAATAAATCATTGGATGTGGTTTATTTTCCCGCAAATTAAAGGACTTGGTACAACTAAAACATCGGTTAAATATTCAATAGAAGATATTTATGAGGCAAAATTATTTTTAGAAGATGATTATTTAAGAAGTAATTTGATAAATATATGTAATGAACTGTTGAAACTAGATGAGAATGATTCTATTAAGATATTTGGATATTTGGATTCGATTAAGTTAAGATCTTCAATGACTTTATTTGATTTTGTGATTACATATTTTGATATGAATGTAGATAATGTTTTTAAAAGCGTGTTAGAGAAATATTATGGCGGAGAGAAAGATGAATTAACTCTTAATATTGTTATGCATGCTAGATGATTAATTTTGATTTTTTAAAAAAATATGTTATAATTTTGAGGTTGCTTAAAAAAGAACGGAGGTGGATTATATGTCTGTACAAGATGAGAATGTTGAAAATTTATTATCTATTATAGAGATACAATCTAGAGAAATTAATGAACTTGAAGAAGAAGTTAGAAAGCTTGAAGTAGAGAATCTTACTTTAAAAAGTGAGATTTTGGAACATTTAGATAAAGATGAATTAACTGGACTTTATAATAGAGCTGTTTCTGATGAAGCTTATCATAAATCTAATACTGTGATTATGTGTGATATAGATGATTTTAAGGCGTTAAATGATACATATGGTCATAATTTTGGTGATATGATATTGGTTAAGATTGCCGAAATATTAAAATCTAGTGTTAGAAGTACAGATTATGTTGTTCGCTGGGGTGGAGAAGAATTTGTTATTTTTATAGATAATTCTAATATAGAGGTTGCGACTATACTTGCTGAGCGAATTAGAAGAAAAACTGAAAATCTAGAAGGTGAAATATTAGAGAATGGTATTGTTATTCCTTTAATTACTATGAGTTTTGGAGTTTCAAAATTGCATTCATCTGATAGTTTAACATCTGATATTGAAATGGTGGATAAAGCTTTATATAATAGTAAGAGGAATGGTAAAAATATTATCACAATCAATAGTGAAAAAGATGATTATGTTTTAAAGAAAAAATTATAGGTGTAAATAGACACCTTTTTTTTATTTTTTTAAGTAATTAGTTTTAGTTTTTTGGTACAATATAATTAGGTGTATGCTATATGAGTAAAAGGGAAGATGTAGAAGATTATTTAGAAGATACTAAAGAATTTCCTAAAGTTAGAAAAAGTAAAAGGAAATGGATAATTATTAGTATTATTATATTAATGTTAATTAGTGTAGTTGTTTTTATTTTTATGAGTCCTTTTAAATTAAAAAAAGGTGATATTAAATTATCTTATGGGAAGAAATATAAAGAGCCAGGTTATTCAGCCTTGAAATATGGTCACGATTATACGAAAAAAGTTAAAGTGTCTAATAATATTAATTATAAAAAACTAGGCGAATATAAGGTTAGATACAAAGTTAAGATAGGATTTATTAATTATGAAGCTATTAGAAAAGTAGATTTGATAGATGATGAAAAACCTGTAATTACCTTAAAAGGTAATAAGGAAACTGATGTATGTCCATCTAAAAAATATGAAGAGGAAGGATATGAAGCTAAAGATAATTATGATGGAGATTTAACTAGAAAAGTTAAAACGATAGTTAAAGATGATAGTATTACTTATTCTGTTTCTGATTCATCTAAAAATAAAGCTAAAATAATAAGAAAGTTAACTTATCAAGACAAAGTAGCTCCTGAGATAAAATTAAATGGAGAAGAAAAGGTAAGTATTACAGCTGGGAATAGTTTTACTGACCCTTTAGCAAGTGCGACTGATAATTGTGACGGGGATATATCTTCTAATATAGTTACTGAAGGTAGTGTAGATAGTAATACGCCTGGTGAATATACGATAACATATAAAATTAAAGATAGTTCAGAAAATGAGATTTCTGTTCAAAGAACTGTTACAGTTTTAAAAAAGTCTTCTTTAAATGATGGAAGACCAGGAACTATTTATTTAACTTTTGACGATGGTCCTAATCAGGGTACGACAAATGTTATACTGGATATTTTAAGAGAAGAAGGTGTTCCAGCTACATTTTTTGTTACTAATAATGGACCAGATTATTTGATAAAAAGAGAATATGACGAAGGACATACAGTCGCATTACATACAGCTACTCATGATTATGCGACGGTATATGCTTCTGATGATGCTTATTATCGAGATTTATATTCCGTCCAAGCTAGAGTTAGAAATATTACCGGTTATAATTCAACTATAATTAGATTTCCTGGAGGTTCATCTAATACAGTAAGTAGAAGATATTCACCAGGTATTATGTCTAGATTATCACAAAGTACCTTAGCTAAAGGTTTTAAATATTATGACTGGAATATTTCATCTGGAGATGCCGGAGGGACAACTATAGCTAGTGGGGTTTATAATAATGTCGTAAGTAGTTTACGAAAAGATAGAGTTAATATGATACTTATGCATGATATAAAACCATATACTAGAGATGCGATTAGAAATATTATAAGATATGGTAAAGAGGCTGGTTATTCTTTTGAAAAAATAACTATGGATACGCCTATGATAACTCAGGGCGTGAATAACTAAAGGAGTGAGAGTATGGATAATTTTATGAAAGAAGCTATCGATTGTTCGAGAGATAATATTTATAATAATCATGGGGGACCTTTTGGTGCTTGTGTGGTTAAAGATGGAAAAATAATTGGAAAAGGGTCAAATATGGTTTTAATAAATAATGATCCTACTGCTCATGCGGAAGTTGTAGCTATAAGAGATGCTTGTAAAAATATTGGTTCGCATGATTTAACTGGATGCACACTATATACATCGTGTTATCCTTGCCCAATGTGTTTGTCTGCTATTATTTGGTCTAATATTAAAGATGTATATTATGCAAATACTAGTGAAGATGCGGAGAAAATTGGATTTAGAGATAAAATGATTTATGATTATTTAAAAAGTAATATGGATGAAAATCTTTTAAGTTTTAAACAAATCGATAGAGATGAGGCAATTAAAGTTTTTGAAGAATTTAGAGAAAAAGATAATAGAATAATATATTAATTTATAGTATAATTATAATGGAGGATAAAATGGAAAATAAAGATGAAATGGAAAATACTCGTGAATTTCCAAAGGTAGAAAAAAATATGATTTTGGAAAAAAATGAGGTAGAAGAAAATGATAAAAAAGATTTAACTAAAGATGATGAGAATATAAACGATGAAAAAGATTTACCTAAAGATGAAGAAGAGATAAATGATGAAGTTTTAAATAGTTATTTAAAAGAAGAAGCTTTAGAATTAGAAGGTAAAAAAGAAAATAATAAAAATAATTCTGTAAAGAAGTTTTTGTTAATTTTGTTAATAGTATGTGTACTTGGTGGATTAGGTTTTGGTTTATTTAAATATTTTGAATCTCAAAAGCCAATTAAACAAGTATGGGGAAATACTTATTACGAATATTTGAGAGATTTTAAGAAAAAAGATTCACCTTATCCTGATGGGGTTAAGATTGAGAAACCTGATGAGTATCAACTTCATTTTTACGATGTTAAAGGTTCTGATGATCCTGTAATGGTCCTTGATTATCAATATAATAATGAAAATTATGTTAATGTCTATTACATTAAGGATGAAATTGTAAATAGTATTAATTACTTTGATCCAGCTCATGTTGAACTACTATATAATATTGAAAGTAGGGAATATATTTATTATCTTATAAATGATGAAGATGGAATGACTGTTTATAGTGACCTCGGTAAAAAAGTAAATGATGAGGTGGGGGACGATCTAGAAGAAATAACCATAGAAAAAGATGCTAAAAGGGAAGTAAAGGATGTTAATGGTAATGTACATTCAATTAGTAAATTTGATGAGACCTTTATTAAGCCAGAAATTAAAGATGATGGAATTAAGTTTAATATTTCAGAAGATCCTAGTGAATTAAAGAAAGAAATTGCTAAAGAAGCCGATGATTTTAAGGATATTAAAATGATTTCTAATGATACATCTAATTATGTTTCAAAGTCATTAGATGAACTTGTCCAAAAACAAAAAGAACTTGATAATTATGCAGCTGAAGTTAAAACTAAAGAAGAGGAAGAGGCTAAGAAAAAAGCTGAAGAAGAAGCTAAAAAAGGTATTAAAGTTGGAAATTATACTATTTCCTACGGTACTTATAAATGGATGGAAGATGGACAAGAAGCTGGAGTGTTAGTTATAAACAATGATGGAAGTTGCAAAATTGATGGTAAAGATTGTACATATTCAATTAGTTCTCATGATTTTGCTCAAGATATTTCAACAGCAGGTCATCCTAAAACTTGTTTAGCTTTTAAAACTAGTGAGTATACAACACATTTATATCCTTATAGAGATAACGAACTTGGCGATGGAGATATTGGAGATTACAAATTAGTTAATTAGATATTTGTTTATACAGATATCTTTTTTTCTTAAAAAATGTTATAATTATACTATAGAAAGAGAGTTGATGATAATGAGAGTTATGCAGTATGGATGCGGTAAGATGAGTGCCTATACGATGAGATATGTTTTTGAAAAAGGTTGGGAAATTGTATCAGCTATAGATGTTAATCCTAATATTATTGGAAAAGATATAAGCGCTATAATGGGTGGAGAAAATCGAGGAATTATAATTAGAGATGCTAAAGAAACAGAGAATGTTATTTTAGATAGTAAGCCTGATGTTGTAGTTGTAACTACTATGAGTTTACTTGAAGACGTTAAAGATATTCTTCTTTTATGTGCGAAACTTGGAGTAAATGCTATTACTACGTGTGAAGAGGCATTTTATCCAATGAATTCAAATCCTAATTTAACTAAAGAAATAGATAGATTAGCTAAGGAAAGTGGATGTACAATTACAGGAAGTGGCTATCAAGATGCTTATTGGGGTAATTTAATTTCTACAATTGCTGGATCTACTCAGAGAATTGATAAAATTCATGGAAGTAGTTCTTATAATGTAGAAGATTATGGAATTGCTTTGGCTAAAGCTCATGATGCCGGTTTAACTCAAGAAGAATTTGAAAAAGAGATAGCTAGTGTTGATGAGATAAGTGATGAAGAGAGAAATGAAATTATTGAAAGTGGTAAATATTTACCTAGTTATATGTGGAATGTTAATGGATGGCTTTGCGATAAACTTGGTTTAACTGTACTAGGGCAATCACAGAAATGTATTCCAACTTTTCATGACGAAGATATCGACTCTTCTACTCTTGGAATGACTGTAAAAGCTGGGATATGTACTGGTATGAGAGCAGTAGTTACTACTGAGACTAAAGAAGGAGTTACTTTAGAGACAGAATGCGTTGGTAAAGTATATTCTAAAGAAGATTTTGATTTAAATGATTGGGAAGTTATAGGAGAGCCTAATACTCATTTAGTTATAGAAAGACCGGCAACAGTTGAACTTACTTGTGCGACTATTGTTAATAGAATACCTGATGTTATTAAAGCAGAAAGTGGATTTGTTCCAACATCTAGAATGGGAGAACTTAAAAAAATATAGATATTAAATTTTATTATTTATCTTATGGTAGATAGGATTAATGACAAATATTTTTGTCATTTTTCGTTTAATGTATGGGAGAATTATTATGTTTAAAAAAATAAACAAGTATTTGATAATTGTATTTTTTATTATTTTGTCTATTGGATGTACTACTTATAAAAATATTAATTGTAAATATACTGAGTATATTTCATCTATAAAGGTATATCCTCATAAGAATGATTCTTTTACCGAGGGTTTATTTTTCTATAATAATGAATTGTATGAAAGTACTGGATTATATGGGAAATCTAAAGTATATAAAAATATTAACTTAAAAACTGGAGAGGAATCAAAAAGCTATTCTTTTGATGATTTAGTATTTGCAGAAGGTTCGGTTATTTATAATAATAAACTCTATGTTTTAACATATAAAGAGAAAAAAGTATTTGAATTTGATTTTGAAAGTTTAGAAGTTACTCATGTTTACGATTATGGCAGAGAAGGCTGGGGATTAACTACAGACGGAGAATATTTAATAGCGAGTGATGGTAGTGAAAATATATATTATATGGATGAATATTTAAATGATGTTAAAAACATTAAAGTTACTAAAAATGGAAAATATATTAAAAACATTAATGAACTTGAATATATTAATGGTTATATTTGGGCTAATGTATGGGAAACGGATATTATTTTAATTATTAATTCAAAAACTGGTGAAGTGGTTAAACAAATAGATTTTAGTGGTATTTTGTCAGATAAATATAAAGATGAAAATATCGATGTTTTGAATGGGATAGCATGGAATGATGGTAAATTATATATAACCGGAAAAAATTATCCTGTAATCTTTGAATGCAAAGTGTCAGAAAAGCTTTTTAAAGAAATAAAATAATGATATAATATTATGTGTTTAAAAATGGAGGAATTATTTATGTATGATGTTTTGATAATAGGGGCTGGACCAGCAGGATTATTTACAGCTTACGAGTTGATAGAACATAATTCTAAATTGAAAATTGGAATATTAGAAAGAGGATCTAAGGTTAAGTCTAGAGTATGTCCGATGAATAAACTTGGAATTCCATGTCAGAACTGTAATCCTTGTGCTATTTTATCAGGTTATGGTGGGGCAGGAACTTTTTCTGATGGTAAGCTTAATTTTATTCCAAGACTTGGTAAAAGTGATTTAACTAAGTATATGACTGAATCTAAGGCTGAAGAACTTATCGATGATACTGAGGTAATATTTAATAAGTTTAAGATGGATGCTGAAGTATATCCTAGTAATATTGATGAGGCTTTGGATATTAAGAAAAAAGTGGCCATATCTGGCGCTAAACTACTCGTAATTAAACAAAAACATTTAGGAAGTGATCATTTACCTGAGTATATTCAAGGAATTAGTGATTATTTAAAGAAAAAAGGTGTCGATTTATTTGATAAGTGTGATGTTTTAGATATTAAGTCTACTTCAGAAGATAATCATACTGTATATTTTAAAAAAGGTAAAAATGAAGATAAACTTAAAGCTAAATATGTCGTAGTCGCACCGGGTAGAACTGGAGCTAAATGGGTTCAAGAGTTTTCTGATAAGCACGATATACCGTATTTGTCTCAAAGCATCGAGATAGGTGTTAGAGTTGAAGTTAGACGAGATATTATGGAAGATATTACAAATGTTATATATGATCCAACTATATTTATTAAAACTAAAACATACGGTGATGAGATTAGAACTTTTTGTACGAACCCTGGTGGCTTTGTGGCTAAAGAAAATTATTATGGGTATATTTGTGTGAATGGGCATGCTTTGAAAGATGTTAAAAGTAATAATACTAATTTTGCTTTTATTTCTAAGGTTAATTTAACTCATCCTGTTACTAATACTCGTGTATATGGTGAGTCTATAGCTAGAATTGCCAATGTGCTTGGTGATGGTAAACCAATTATTCAATCACTTAAGGATTTAAGGAATGGTAGAAGAAGTGAGTGGCATAGATTAAATAAAGGATTTATTGAACCTACTTTGAAGGACTGTGTAGCTGGTGATTTAGCTTTAGTTATGCCTCATAGAATTATTACTAATATTTTAGAAGGACTTGAAACTTTGGATAAAATTATCCCAGGAGTTAACAATGACGATACTTTGTTATATGGTCCAGAGATTAAATTCTTTAGTAATGAAATAGAGACGGATAATAAATTTAAACTTAAAAAAGATAATATTTATTTTATCGGTGATGGTGCAGGTAAAGCAGGTAATATAGTAACGGCAGCGGCGACAGGGCTAGTAGCTGCAAGAGATATTTTGAAGAGGAATTTATAATTCTTCTTTTTTTCATAATTATTTGATTTTTTGCAAATAATAATTATGGTGATTATTAATGAAAAATATTAGTATTTGGGAGGATTTTAGTGGTAAAGAGTTTAAGAGTTTAAATAGCGATTTAGATGTGGATGTTTTAATTATTGGTGGTGGTATTACAGGTATTAGTACCCTTTACCATTTGAAAGATAGTAAGTTAAAGGTTATACTTTGTGAACAAAATAGGATTGGCAGGTCGGTTACAGGGAAGAGTACTGGTAAATTAACCTTTTTACAAAATGATTTAATTGATAAAATTAAAAATAAATTTTCTTTAAATGAAGCTGGGATTTATATTAATTCTCAAATATATGCGATGGAAAGTATTGTACAAATTATTAATAAAGAAAGTATAGAATGTGATTTATGTAAAACTTATTCTTATCTATATACTAATAAAGATAGTGAAACTGAGAAGTTGTTAAACCTTGAGAAGTATTTAAATAGTATTGGAATTAAAACTATTACTGATATAAATGATTTAGTAAAAAGCAAATATATGTTTAAAGTTGGTGATACTTATTTGATTAATCCTATTAAACTATTATATGGTCTTATTTGTGATAATTTTAATATTTATGAAAATACTAGTATTAAAAAAATAGAAAGAGAAGATGATTATTATATTTGTTTTACTGATAAAAATAAAATAAAAGCTAAATATGTAGTTTTAGCCTCTCATTATCCATATTTTAGTGTACCTTATTTATTTCCATTAAAGGGAAGTTTAGAGAAGTCTTATATAAGTGCGAGTAAATATAATACTACTCCTATTTCTTTGATTAGTTACAGTTATCCTTTTATTTCTATTAGAAATTATAAAGATTATTTAATTTATTTAAGTAATTCTATGAATGTTAGTGATAGTATAGATGATTTAAATAATTTTAAGGAATTAAATAAAAAGATTAGTGATTTGAAATTAAAACCTGATTATTTATGGAGTAATATAGATATTATTACGAATGATGGACTACCTTATATAGGTAAGATTAAAGATAATTTATATATTGGAACTGGTTATAATACTTGGGGACTTACTAACGGATTTTTAGCGGGTAAGATAATTTCTGATATGATTTTAGGTATAGATAATGAATATGCAAAAATATTTAATCCAAAAAGAATTAATTTTAATCAAGTTGCTGGAGCTTTAAGTGATTCTATAAGTAATGTGAAAGGTTATATTAATGGACTATTTACTAAAAATGGTGAGATTGAATATAAAATATTTGGTGGGGATGTAATCATGAATTATAAAGGCGATAGAGAATATTCTGTTTATCATAGTTGTCCTCATATGGGATGCGGACTTATATTTAATGAGGTAGAGAAGACATATGATTGTCCTTGCCATGGTTCGAGATTTGATATTAAAGGTAAATGTATAAGTGGTCCTAGTAATAAAGATATTACTTTTGAAGGTATTGACAGTTAGCTTAAAAATTTATATAATTTAGTTAATATGTGTTATCAAGAGATGGACGAGAGAATCGGCTCTATGACTCCACAGCAACCTATTTAAGTTAGGTGCTAAAACCGACAAGGTACATGTAAGTGCTTTGGATGATAATTGAAAGTTATTTATCCTTATGTATTTTACATAAGGATTTTTCTTTCTCTTGATTACATGTATTTAGGAGAAAGGATTTGATGATATGAGAAAATTTTTTACGTCTGAGAGTGTAACTGAAGGACATCCTGATAAACTATGTGATTATATTTCAGATAGTATTTTGGATGCTTATTTAAAAGAGGATAGTAATTCTAGGGTCGGCTGTGAAGTGGTAGCTGGTAAAAATATGATATTTGTAACAGGTGAAATTACTTCTAAAGGAAATGTAGATATAGAATCTATAGTTAGAGGTACTATTAAGGAAATAGGGTATTTTGGGAAAGGTATTGATATCGATTATAAGACCTGCGATGTTATAATTAATGTATCTAAACAGTCAGAAGATATTGCACTTGGTGTCGATAAATCTTTAGAGGATAAAAATGGCGAAGATATTGATTCTTTTGGTGCAGGAGATCAAGGGATGATGTTTGGTTTTGCGTCTAGAGAAACAGATGAATATATGCCACTTGGGATAAGTTTAGCTCATAAACTTTCTAGAAGACTTAGCTATGTTAGAAAAAACAATATTATTAAAGGGTTAGGGCCAGATGGGAAAGTACAAGTTACAATAGAATACGAAGATGATACTCCACTTAGAGTAGATACAATTATTGTTTCTTCCCAGCATGAAGAATATAAGGATTTAGAATTGCTTAAGAGAGAAATAATAAGTGAAGTTATTGAAAAAATAGTTCCTCATAATTTACTTAAAAATACAAAATATTTAATTAATCCAACTGGAAGATTTGTGATTGGTGGACCACTTGGTGATAGTGGACTTACGGGAAGAAAAATAATAGTTGATACATATGGAGGTTATGCGAGACATGGTGGTGGAGCTTTTTCTGGAAAGGATGCGACTAAGGTAGATAGATCTGCTTCTTATATGGCTAGATTTTTAGCTAAAAATATTGTTGCGAATGGTTACGCGGATAGATGTGAAATACAACTTTCTTATGCGATAGGAGTAGCAAAACCAATATCTATTTATATTAATACTTTTGGAACTAGTAGTATTAGTGATGAAGAAATTATTAATAAAATAAAAAATTCTTTTGATTTAACTCCTAAAGGTATTATTAATTATTTAGGTTTACAAAAACCTATTTATAGAAAAACTACTAATTATGGGCATTTTGGAAAAGAAAATTTACCTTGGGAACGAATTGTTAAATTTTGATTTTTTATTGTAAACTTTGGTGTATTTAAAAAAGTGTTCTTTTAAAATCTTAATTATTATGTTATCCTTAAATAGGGTAGGAAAATATTTCTTGCAATGGAAAGGATATGATTAATAATGAGGAAAAGTGGAAGAGATAAAAGAAATTATTTAATTATTGGACTATGTGCGGTAGTAGTGGCCATGGCTGTTGGATTTGCTGCTTTTAGTAGCCAATTAAATATTAATGGAACATCAGAGGTTACTGGTTCTTGGTGTGTAGGGTTTGATACAAGTAAAACTACAGATTATGTAGCTACTCCAGGTATTACCGGCGCGGCAGAACCAAGTGCTTCTATAGCATTTGATGGCATTAGCTGCGGAAATGCTAATTATAAAACTGGTGCTAATTTAAGTGCGTCATTTAAACAGCCTGGTGATATGGTTAATTATACTTTAACTATTAAAAATGATTCTAGTGTGGATGCAAAAATAGATAGTATAGTGGTTGGAGATAAAAAAATTAATATTGAAAAGACATATACTGAGGGAAATATTAAATTTATTATTGGAATGCCATTAGATACTAGTTTATCTTCAGGTGAATCGACTACTATGAATGTTAAAATTCAATTTCAAAATGATATTGATTTAACTCAAAATACGATTAATGAAGTTCAAAACTTATCTATAAAAATCAATGCTTCACAAGATGATGGAAGTGGTGGAATGGCAACTGTTCCTGTAAATGAATGTACTTTTAATGGAGAACTTATTCAAGGTGCGGAATATGTCAATGGGCAATATACATATAGATATATGCAAGAAAGTGCAGGTTCTAGTTGGAATAATATAAATGATGATGGATGGGGTGTAAGTCTTACTGATAAAAGCTCAACAAGTCCAGTAACTTCTAATTTATGTACGTCTATAAATGGAAAGCCTATAGTGTCGATGAATGCAATGTTTTCGGGAGCTAAGGCAACGTCAATCGATACCAGAAGTTTTGATACTTCTAATGTAAAAAATATGAATGCAATGTTTTCTGGATGTAATAGTTTAACATCGTTAGATTTAAGCACATTTGATACCTCTAATGTTACCACTATGGATGTTATGTTTAATGGTTGTAGTGGACTAACCACATTAGATGTAAGTAATTTTGAAACCTCTAATGTTACGGCTATGGGTGCTATGTTTAATGGTTGTAGTAATCTTACCACTATTGATGTTTCTAATTTTGATATAAGTAAAGTGACAAATATGGGTTCTATGTTTGGTGGATGTTCTAGTTTAAAAAAGGCAAATGTTGATAATTTTATTATTAATAACATTTATGCTATTGGTGGTATTTTTTCGTCTGATAATGCATTGGAAGAAATATCTGCAAGAAATTGGAAAATACCACAAGTGTTTAACGTTGGATTTTTTAATTATATGCAAATAAGCGGTAATATAAAAGTAATAGATGTTAGTAATTGGGATTTAAGTAAAACAACAAATATATCAAATCTTTTTCACAGTAGTAGTACGATAAGAGAAATTAAAGGTTTAAATACTTGGGATACATCTAATATTACGGATATGTCCGGATTATTTACAAACGATTCAGCTTTAGAAAGCTTAGATTTAAGTAGTTTTAATACTTCAAATGTTACAAATACAAGTGGAATGTTTTATGGCTTAACATTAACTCAAGCTTATGCGAGAACTCAAGCTGATATAGATAAGTTTAATGCTTCTAGTGGTAAACCTAGTACTTTAACATTTGTATTAAAATAATATTAGATATTATTAATAAAAAAACCAGGTTAACATCTGGTTTTTTGTCGTCTGAATTTTCTATTGAATTTTTCTATTTGACTTAAAGTTTTTACTGGCCCTTTATCTTTATTAAGATAATTTAAATCTATATGAGGAATGTTTTCATTTTGTTTAACTGGACAAATAGTTATTATATTTGAGGTGTTGTGTAAACAAACTACTTTAAAGAAATTAGTTATTTTATTACTGTCTCTTCCACAATCATTATATTTGAAATAATATGAATCTGCTACCATAGAAAAGCATAATCTTTTATCTGATGGAATGTATTTTTTTACTTCTTCTATTATTTCGTTTATTGGAAAGTTTTCAGCAAATATATTATTGTTTATTTCTTCTTCATTACTATCTGTTAGATGCTTTTGAATATGAGTAAACAAAGCTTGTTCATCATATTCTAATATTTGTCCAAATAGATAACCTTGGTTTTCTTTTTCATATTCTTGTTTTTTTAATAGATTTAGTTTTTTACGGCTCATAAAGTTTACAGGAGCAAGTCTATCGTCATTTAAAATATAACGGTATCTTTCATAATAATTATGTAATTCTTCATAGTTTTCATAGTATGCGAGAAGTCTCATTCTATTTTTGATTATATCTTTTTTTAATTTTGATACTTTTGAGGATTCGCGGTTAAATATTGGGTCTAAACTACTCATTATTTCTAAGTTATCTAGTATTTGTTTTGCTTCATTTGGCATGTTTAATATTATTAAAATATAAACATAATATGTTTGAGCATTATAATCCTTTGGATATTCTACTATGTATTCTTCAAATAATCTTTTTGCTTCTATTGGATCTATTTTGATCATTTTTTTAGCTTCATAATATCTCCAAGTATTAAAATATATGTCTTTCATATTACACCTCGTAATAAAGATTATATAAATAATTATACGTTTTTGTCAATTCTGCCATTTGTGTTATACTTATATAAATTAGTTATGGAGGGATAAAAATGAAACATGAGATACATTTACATGATGAACCTTTTAAGCTTATTAAAAATGGTTTTAAAACAATTGAGATGAGACTTTATGATGAAAAAAGAAAGAAAATAAAGGTTGGAGATTATATAGAATTTACTAATAGAGTTACTTCTGAAAAATTGGTTGTCGAAGTTATGAATCTTTATTTGTTTGATAGTTTTAAAGATTTATATGATAACTTTGATAAGAAGTTTATTGGATATAAGGAAGAGGAAGAGGCTAGACCATCTGATATGGAGAAATATTATGATAGGAAAGATATAGAAAAGTATGGCGTGGTTGGAATAGAAATAAAGGTTATATAGGTGATTATATGGAAAGAGTATTTTATCACGGAATGGGAGATAGACCTGATGATTTAGATACGATGATTAATATTATTTTATCTGGTGGTATTAAGAGTTTAAATATGCAGAAAAGTAGTGATAGAGGTTTATTTAATGGACAAAATCATATAAGTGTGTGTGCATGGGATAAGGATGTGAGTGATGATCCATTTTCTTTAGAATCGGCTTTTTCTGGATGGATATATGGGTGCTGTGGTTTTATAATTAAAGATGATATAGATGCGATAAAGTGTGATTTACGAGATGGAGATTATGATGCTAAAGTCGATAGAGTGTCTCAATTTAAAGATGAGTGGCATGTTAGAGATTGTATACCTATAAGTGAGGTTATCGGAATATTTTTACCTCTTAATAATAAAATATATATGTCTCATAATAGAGAAAGAATTGAACTTTTAGTTAAATATGCGGAAGAATTTGAATGGGATATTTTTGATAGTGGTATAGATTTGTGTAAAAATGTTAATAAGAAGTATAATATAGTTGGAATGAGCAGATAGGAGGGAAGTATATGTTAGAAATTAAAAAGATTACAAAGACTTATGTTACAGAAGGATTTAAACAGAAGGCTTTAGATAAGGTTAGTATTAATTTTAGAAAAAATGAGTTTGCTTCAATTTTAGGTCCTAGTGGTAGTGGTAAAACTACATTACTTAATGTCATTGGTGGTTTAGATCATTATGATTCAGGTGACTTGATAATCAATGAAACTAGTACCAAAAAATATAAAGATAGAGATTGGGATTCTTATAGAAATCATAGAGTTGGGTTTGTATTTCAAAGTTATAATTTGATAGCGCATCAAAGTGTTTTATCTAATGTCGAACTTGCTTTAACATTATCTGGTGTTTCTAAGAAAGAGAGAAGAAAAAGGTCTATTAAAGCTTTAGAAAAGGTTGGACTAAAAAAACACATTAATAAAAAACCATCGCAACTTTCTGGAGGACAGATGCAGAGGGTAGCTATTGCGAGAGCTTTAGTTAATGATCCAGAAATATTACTTGCGGATGAACCTACTGGGGCACTCGATTCAGAGACTTCACGTCAGGTAATGGAGATACTTAAGGAAGTTGCTCAAGATAGATTAGTTATTATGGTTACGCATAATCCAGATATTGCTAAAGAATATTCTACTAGAATTGTTAAATTAAAGGATGGTAAGATTATAGATGATTCTAATCCTTATGATGGTGAAGAAGATACTAAATTAGAAAAGGAAAGATTAAGTGATAAAAGTAAAAAAACATCTATGTCTTTATTAACTGCTTTATCTCTTTCACTTAATAATTTGATGACAAAAAAAGGAAGAACTTTTTTAACAGCTTTTGCTGGTTCAATTGGAATTATAGGAATTGCTTTAATATTATCTATTTCTACTGGAGTTAAAAATTATATAAATAAGATAGAAGAGGATACTTTATCTTCTTATCCTATATCTATTGAAAAATCAACCGTCGATATGAGTAGTATTACAGAAAATCAATCTACTAAAGTGAAAAGTTCTGATAAGAAAAATAGAAATAAAGATAAGATATATTCTATTAATATAATGAATCAAGTGTTAAATATATTTTCTAGCCAGGTTCAAAATAATAATTTAAAAGAGTTAAAAAAATATATTGAAAGTACGGATAACGATATTAAAAAATATAGTAATTCTATTTTATATGGATATGATTTAGAGTTAAATTTATATAAAGATAGTGATGAAGTGGTACAGGTTAATCCATCAACTGTTTTAGATACTATTGGAGCAGGGGATATGATTAAATCCCAAAATTCTATGTCATCTCTTCCTGGTATGAGTTCTTCTATGTCAATGGCTTCTAGGTTAAATTTGTGGAATGAATTAATAGATAATGAAAGATTATTAAAAGGACAATATAAACTACTTGCTGGAAAGTGGCCAGAAGATAAAACTGAAGTTGTGTTGATTGTCAATGAGGATAATGAAATAAGTGATTATGCACTTTATACTTTAGGTATTAAAGATCAATCTTCTTTAAAAGGTGCAATGAAAAAATTACAAAGTGGTGAAGAGATTAAATTAGAGGATGAAACTTCTTATAGTTATGATGATTTGTTAGATTTAAAATTTAAATTGATTTTAAATTCTGATTATTATAAGAAAAATAATGGTATTTGGGAAGATAAAAAAGATGATAAAGAATATATGAAAGAGAAGATTAAGAATGCTGATGAGATTAAAGTTGTCGGTATCTTAAAAGAAAAAGGTACTACTTTATCAAGTAAACAAGGAGGAATTGGATATTTAAGTTCTTTAAAAGAATATACGATTAATAAGATTAACGAGAGTGAAGTTGTTAAAGAACAAAGAGATAATCCAGATAAAAATGTATTTACTGGTTTAGATTTTCCAAAGGATGATGAAAAGTTTGATTATAGTAGTTTATCAAATGAACAAAAGATGTATTTAGCAACACTTTCTCAAGAAGAGATGGCAAAGTTAATGGAAGCTTATTCTAATAATGCGAATGCATCTTACGATGGAAATATGAATACACTTGGTGCGGTAGAATTAGATAATCCATCTTCAATTAATATTTATCCAAAAGATTTTGATTCCAAGGAAAAAATAGGTGAGGCTATAGATAAATATAATAAGATGCAGAGGAAAAACGGTAATGAAGATAATGAGATTGTATATTCTGATTTGGTTGGTAATTTGATATCTTCTGTAAGTAGTATTGTCGATGTGGTTAGTTATGTTTTGATTGCTTTTGTAACTATTTCTCTAATTGTATCTAGTATTATGATTGCGATTATAACTTATATTTCTGTATTAGAAAGAACTAAAGAAATTGGTATTTTAAGAGCAATTGGAGCTTCTAAGAAAGATATTACTAGAGTTTTTAATGCGGAAACTATTATAGAAGGTTTTGCAGCTGGAATACTTGGAATAGTTATTACCTTACTTATATCTATTCCTGTTAACATAATTGTCGAGAGTAATTTTAATGTTGAAGGTATTGCTTCACTTCCATTTGTTGCAGGTTTAGTACTTGTATTAATTAGTGCAGGACTTACAGTTATTGCTGGATTAATTCCATCTAGAATGGCGGCTAAGAAGGATCCGGTCGAAGCTCTTAGAAGTGAATAAAGGTCTCTAGTAGAGACTTTTTTTCTATTTTATGATAAATTAATAATAGGTGATGATATGGAATTAAAATTTTTGGGTAGAGGAGCAGCATTTAATCCTTTAGAGGGAAATACTTCAGCTTATTTTATAGAAGGAAGAGAATTGTTTTTAATCGACTGCGGTGAAACTGTTTTTGAATCAATTATGAGAAAAGGATTACTTGAAGATATCGATAAAGTAAATGTAATGATAACTCATACTCATAGTGATCATATTGGTAGTTTGGGTAGTTTGGCTTTATATTGTTATTATAATTTAAGTAGTATTAATATTATTATGAAAGATGGAGCTAAACATATTAAAAATATCGATAATATATTAGAATCTGTTGGATGTCCAAAAAATAGATATAATTATGTTTCAGAAGAAGATTTGGACTTTAAATATAAATCTTTTAAGACTATAAGATATACTGAAACTATACATTGTAGTGAGCTCGATTGTTATAGTTTGATTTTTGAAACAGATGATGGAGTAGTGTACTTTTCTGGTGATACTAGGGAATTAGATACTTTAAAAAAATTAATTAAGAAAAAAGTAGATAAAATATTTATAGATGTTTCAAGTAAAGATTTTGAAGGTAATCCTCATGTATTTATTGGTGATTTAAATATAATAGTTCCTGATAGTTATAGAAGTAGAGTAAATTGCATGCATTTTAATGATAAGAAATGTATAGATTTGGCTTTAAAATATGGATTTAATGTAATAAAAAAATCGGATTAATTTCCGATTTTTATACTCTTCTTATACCTATAATGTGCTGACCCCAAGTCTTCCATGCTTCTAGGTTACTTTCTTGAACACCGCGGTTACTTGTTGCATGAATGATTGTTCCATTACCTGTATATACTGATGAGTGTGATGCATAATCGCTTCCATCATTTGCCCAGATAATTATGTCTCCTGCTTGCATATCAGCTTCACTTACGGCAAAACCATTACTTAATTGTCCTGATGAACTTCTTGAAATAGAAGTACCAGTTACACCATAAATATAACTTGTAAATCCACTACAATCGAATCCAGTTTCTGGAGATTGACCTCCAGAGGTATATCTTGTTCCTATTAATGATCTTGCAGCATTTAGAACACTAGATGTGTCTACTGATGCAGGTGCGTTTGAATAAACAACTGGCCTATTAGCAATTTGTAATATTTGTTGTATAGGTTTTGGATTTACGTGAGTTACATATGATAATTCACTTGTATTACCATTAGTGTCTATTGCTTTAATAATAGTTGTGTAATCTCCTGCTTTATTGGTATCTAAGTCTGTACTTACTAAGTAGTAAGGAGCATTTTCTAATTCTGTTTCACTAAATGGTATTTCTCCATCTATTTTATCGGTTACGCTTTTGATGTTACTTTTTACATCGTAAGCATCCCCTTCAGTAATTGAAATTTCATTTTCATTTAATTCGATTACTGGAACATTAGTATCTTTGATTTTAACTTTGATACTAAATTTTTTAACAACATTATCTTTCATAACTTCAAATGTTAGTTTTTGAGTTCCAACTTTTGAAGTATCGATTGCTTTTGTATAACTTGTTAGAGAACCTTCACTTATTTCTTTTATAAGTGATCTTGGATCATAGTTTTCTCCATATTCTACTTCTTTATTAGAAGCGAAAGCAATGTTTAAACTATTGTATACATTTTTTTTGTGTAGAAAGTCGTATGTACAATAACTTATTATAGATAATACTGCAATAATTAATGCAATAGTACCTTTTTTTAATCTCACCTTTTTAATGGCCTTTTTATTCTCCGAGGCCCCTAAATTTGGTGTTTTATTTGTAGTCATATTTCTTCTCCTTTTTTCCACGGTTCATTTAAATTTTATCAAAATATAAAATGTGTGTCAAATTCGTGTCAATATAAGAAATATTTTTATTTTATTATATGCATTAATTATTATTTGTTGTATTATTAATTTTTATACCTTTTTCCTTTATACGCATAAATTATTTATTAGGGGGTATTAATTATGATTGATAAAAAAAAGAGTAATATGATTTGTGCGATGATATTTGCCGGAAGTATGATTATTCCTAGTGTAGGATATGCGGATGGGGTAGATGCTTACTACGACGAGAATTATTTCGTTATTCAAGATTATAATGATTGTAAATTATCTATTAATAAAAATAGATTAGAAAATATAAAAAATGATGATGTTATCGAAATAGAACTTGGTGAATCAAAATTTTTAATCGATAGAGAAGAGATGGATAGATTAATAGAACTAGCAGATAAACACGAGGATGAATTGTTTCAAAATACTATTTTAGCTAGTGGTTTGTGCGGCGGTACGTTGATTGGTAGTTTGGGAATATCTAATTTGTTAAAGAAAAAGTTAAAGTGATTGTTTTTTATTATTTTTGATATTTATAGATAAATTGTGCTATAATATGCCTCAAATATTTTTGGGGTGAAATTATGGATGATTATGTAGATTCTTTATTGGGTGACTTGCCTAATTATTTAATGCCATCTTTTAAAAGAACACTAGGCGTTGATGATTATGCGGAAAATAAAAAATCAAATAGAATTAATAAAATATATAAATTAATTTTAAAAAAAAGAGAGTTACTTAGTGATATTACTGAAGATGGACTTAAGATTTATAAACAAGAAGATGATGAAAGACTTGTTTTAACAGCACTTAATTCTAATCCAAAAGCTTTAGAATTTGTTTCAAGTGTATTTCAAGATAGAGAAGATATTATTTTTTCATTTATCGATGATAATCCAAGTATTTATGAGTTTGCAAGTCCTAGGTTAAAAAATACAAAAGAATTAATAGTTAGAGCTGTACAAATTAATGGATTAATATTAGAATATGCGTCTGAAGATTTAAAAGATGATGAAATAGTAGTATATGAAGCTGTAAATAATAATGGTATGGCTTTAAAATATGCATCAAATAATAGAAAGTCAGATAGAAAGATTGTTAAGAAAGCATTAGAAAATAATGGTATGGCGATAAGGTATGCTGACAGTAAATTGTGGAGTGGTGATAGAGAATTAATATTAATTGCTTTAAATACACAAGGTGCTAGATTATATATACATGATATAGATGATGAATTAAAGAATGATTTAAATTTTATTATAGAGTGCTGTAAGATTGAACCTAAATTTTTTACTTTTGCTTCGAATTATGTAAAAGATGTTTTAACTGTTCAATATATTAAAAGTTTTGCAAATACATTACTTAGTAATGCTTCTACTGATATAAATACATCACATAAAGATGATAGTATTAATTTATTGACAGATCAAAACAATGATGAAGAACTTTTGGAGTTTGAAAATAAAAAGAATCGCTTTATCAAAGAGATAAAAAGGTATTATTTAGCTGATGAACCATCTGAAAATTTATTGTATGAGATATTTAAAAATAAAATTAATTACGAAGTTGATTTAACTATTTCTAGTATTGTTTATTTAATTACAGATTTTGATAAACATTTTGATTTATTTAGAAAGAACATAGATGCTTCATATGACTTGTTAATTAATTTGTTTTGTGATAAATATAATATGCCTATATTTTATTTTGAAAAAAATGCTAATTATGATTTACTACCTGATAATTTTTATGATTATTTAATTGATTTAAAAGAAACGTTTCAAAAGAATAGAGGATTATTTAGGAAAAAATTATTGGAAGTAAAAGAGAAATTTTTAGATAATGGTGAATATAGTTTGTTTTCATATTGTATTGATATAGAAATAGAAAAATATATCAATAATTATGATAATTCTGACGATTTTACTTTATTAATGAAATTTAAAGATTATTTGGATAAAATTAAGAAAATATCCAGTGAAATTAATCAATTATGGGATATGTTTTATAATATCGATAGGGAAAAATTTTCTTTTTCAGAATTACAGTATTTTAGAAATGCCATTTCTGTCGAAAATATAATGAAAAATATAGATAATCTGGGTTTAGATAATTATGAGTTAAAATTAAGAAATTTACATAGTGAATTAAGGCTATATTGTAGTAATGACAAAAAAGAATCATTTGATGAGATTGAAATGATTTATCAATTAGTATTAGACGAATATAAAAAAGCTATTCTTGAATTAGCTAGTGAACCCGGTTTTTATAATGATGATTTTAATTATTTTGATGTTATTAGTGATGTGTTTTTAGATTTTTATGATTGTTATTCTAAGATATTTAGAAAAAGTGACTGTTCTGCAAAAGATATTTGTGATTTAAAAGCATATATTTATGAATTTCAAGATAGAATACATAACTATAGAAATAGTGAAAAATATGCTTTTCATATAGCTATGTTTTTGAGTTTATATCAAAACCATAAAAATAGTATTAATAATTTGGATTATAAAGAGGCACTAGATGAGTTTTTAGAATGCAGATATCATTTTATTTTGAATGAATACATTGAGAAGTTAAGTGATTTAAGATTGGTAAATAAGAAGAATATATTAAAAGCATATACTAAAAAAATGGCTATAGCGCATAATATTTATCTATCATATAAATATGGGAATAAAAACTTTGAAGAAGTATTAAAAAAATTGAATGAGTTTGATTTTGATAATTTAGATAGTATTATTTTAATCGATGATATTAGAGTAGGATTACCATTAAATGATGAATTTAGTGGCGATTATTTTTATACTGTTAATGATTTTTCCGAGGGTGAAACAGAAATAGTATTGACAACTTCAGATGGAGGGCATGTTTGTAAATGTCTTAGTTATGATTATGAAAAAACAATACCTTTAAGAGAATTTATAGATGATATGGAATATGCTGGTGTTTGGGATATGGGAGCTTTAGGAATAAGACATATTATTTATAAAAATAATGAGTATTGTCTTGCTATACAAGAAGATATTTTTGATAATAATTATTTTTTAGTATTGCCTGTTTCAAGACTAAATGATAGGCTTATGAATTATAATAACAATATAGAGGAAAAATATAGATGTTATATGTCTAAAGATAATTTTATGAATGATTTTGAAAAGCATCTTAGAGATGGGTATTTGGAGTTAACTGGTAGAAAAACAAGAAGCAAGACTTTTCATTATGGTGACTAATAATGTGAATAATTAATGATAGGATATTTACGATTGAATAATTAAATAATTGAAATATTTTCTAATAATAAAATTGCTAACTATTATGGTTAGCAATTTATTTTTATCTGTAGCAAGTAGAATACAACTTATGAATTAAATTCTCTTTCAAAATAATTATATAATAAAAAAATGCCAAACACTATGGTTAGCATCTTACTTTCAAATGGAGTGGTTAAGCTACAGCTTACGAACTAAGTTCCCTTTCAAAGTAATTATATAATAATGATTTTATATATTTCAATGGTTTTATTCAAAATAATTATATAATTTTAAGTATCTTTAATCGAATGTTAAATTTTAAATTTCCAATTATTGGTTATTTTTATATTGACATAAAAAAGATATTAGCTATAATATATAATCGAAGAAGGGAGGATTTGGTATGTCATTAACGAGAAGTCAAGCAATGTCAAGAATTGAAGGACAAAGAAGAGCAATTAGAGAACATATACAAAAATTCGAAAATTATCCATATTCACAAGATAAAGAGTTTGCACTTAGAACAATCAGAATTTGTCAAAATGAAATCGAAAAAATAAAAAGACAATGCAACGTATATATTGAATCATCTTGGGAAGATTCATGGACTGCTCCATACTATGCTTTAGATATGAATGAATTATTATCATTAAGAGAAGAAATTGTTGAAATGATAAAGGAAGAATCTATAGATGTAAATGATAATACTGTATCTGAAGAAAAGGTAAAGGTAAAATAATATAATATAGCGAATGCACATAATGTATTCGCTATATAATTACTTATGACATATTAAATTATATGGAAATAGATGAAATATTTAATAATTATTATGGTATTGAAAATAAAAATATGAGATATTATTATTATATGATTATAAATTTAATAGATTATTTTAATTTAGAAAATTATATTAATAATATTGAAATAATAAAATCCTTAGAGACTTGTTTATCACTTTATGATTATAATAGTAAAACACTTATTTTTGGAAACAATATTTTTGATACAGATTTGTATGATATTAATTCTAATAAAGCAATGGTATATATTCTTCATGAGCTAATCCATGTATTGCAAGCAAAGTACATTTCAATACATGAAAAACTTAATGAACCAGAATTTAATATTCTTAAGATAAGCTTCTTAAAAAGTGATTTTATCTATTCATCAATTATGCCATTACATGAATACCAAGCCTTCTTTAACAGCAATTATATTTTGTATGATTATCTATATAGAAACAATAAATTAGAAGATATTGATAATTTTACCACAATTATTATTGCACTACTATATAATAATTATTATGATACTAAGTTAAATTATATTTCACCAATAGAACAAACAATTAGGAGATTTAATCTAAATTATAACTACAATAATGACTTCTATTCAGATATGGAAATTAATAGTAGACTATTATTTGGTATGCCAGTTTCAAAATCTGATTTTAAAAAGAAAATAAAAAGTATAAGAGAAAAAAGGAGTTGAAAGTATGTCTTATCAATTAACAAAAGAAGAATTAAGAAATGAAAAAAAACGTAGAGAAGAATTTAAAAGTATTGAAAGAAACGATATATATATTATTTTAGATAGTTTAAAGTGTGCCCATAATATCGGTACAATTTTGTGATTATCTGATTCGTTACTAGCAAAAAAAGTATATATATGTGGAAACACTATTGTACCACCAAACAAGAAGATAAGATCAAGCTCACGAGGAGCAGAGAAGTGGGTTCCATGGGAATATCATGAAAATGCTGTATCTGTAGCAAAAGCTCTTAAAGAATCTGGAGTTCAAATAGTTGCAGTCGAAGTAACTAACGATAGTATAGATTATAGAGAATATAATCCAAAAGGACCAGTATGTTTAATACTAGGCAGAGAGTATGATGGAGTATCGCAAGAACTATTAGATATAGCAGATGTTTCAATACATCTACCACTTTTAGGTATGGCAAATTCGATTAATGTATCAACTGCCGCTAGTGTTGCAATGTATGATGTATATTCTAAATTGGAAATATTAAAGAAAGAAAAAATAGATAATAATTTAAGAACTATAATTAGGAAGTAACGTGAATATGATTATTGTTATGTTTTTTAAAAAATTAGTCAGATAAATAAGCCCTTGAAAAATCAAGGGCTTATTTCAAATGAAACTTGGAATATGCAGCTTATAAACTTGTTGGACTTCACATTAATTATATACTAATAATTGTAAAATTCATTTTGTTATTCTTTTTTTCCAGGAAATCTTTTTGATAAATCATTTATTTGTTCAGGGGTTATTTTTCCTGAAAGAATATCTTTGACTACCCCTTCAACAACTCCAGACATTGCATCATTCATTAACTCTTGATTTTTTTCATTAATTGCTACTTTGCTTTTTAATTCTGTCATTTCTTTTTCATGCATATATTCTTTATCTCTAGCTTCCATTTCTAGCCTATGTTTTTCTTTCAAATCCTCAATATTAATTTTGTGTTGTTGCATAAGTTTTTCAATTTCATGTTTATTATTAGTTTTAACAATTTCTAATTCCTGAGTAAGTTTTCTTTTAGCTTGATTATAAGCTATTATACTTGAAATTATTGAAACAGCATATGGTAGCAATTCTTTTACTATATTTAAAAGATTCATTTTTTACCTCCATTTTTTAATTTGTTATCTAATTAATTATTTTTATAACTATAATTTTTCTTATAAGTATTATACTATATAATGTTTTTGTTTGCCATACTTCGATTAAAAAATCAAAAGAAAGTCAGACTTTTTATCTGACTTTAAAACTACTTTTAGGGGACTGGGGGGTCTCCCCATATAATTAGAATTTGTATATACAAATTCAGTGCTGGCTATACTATGAATTAATACATATTCATACATTGCTTTTGTGCCATATTTTAGATTTTTTGTACTTCTTTTTTAGAAATTAATACTAAAACATCGACTAAATTATTGTCTTCAAAATATGGACAACTTATAATTCCATCTACGTAAAAATGTTCTTTCATTTGATTAAAATAATTGTCTAATTCTTTCTTTGAATATAATTTTTTTCTTACTTTTTCTAGAGATAGAATTGTATAATTTTTTTCTAATTTTATCAGTTCTTCCTTCGAAATTTTTTCTTTATAAATTATTCCAATATTGTTATTATTTAATAATTCATTTAAATAATCTGCGTATTCTTTTGTACTTTTTGAGATAAATTCTTCGGTAAATTTTATGTTTTTTATTTCAATATTGTAAGCTTTATCTCTAGTTATTTCGATAGAAGATATTAATCTATTTATCAGTTCCTTTTTAGATTTTTTATTTAAACT
>JAFWYR010000014.1 GCA_017522615.1 Bacilli bacterium
ATCCTGAGCCAGGATCAAACTCTCAAATAAAAATAATATTTATATAAAATATTATGAATTCAAAACTTTTTCCTAGCTATATTTGAATTGACATTTTGCTCAGTTTTCAAAGAACATTCATACTGCTCTCATCGCAGTACTTCTAATATATCAGATGTACTTTTTTAAGTCAAGAGTTTTTTTGAAAAAAATTTAACTTTTTTTCGTTTAAAGTCTTGTAACAAAAGGTTTCCCTCAAAAGTACTCAACTAATATACCAAATCATTTTGCAGAAGTCAAGAACTTTTTCGATTTTTTTGAAAATAATTTTTTTCTTTTAAAATCAATGTCTTTCTCCCTCAAATGCACCAATAGGATATCATGTTTAATATCCCTTGTCAATAAAAAAATGAAAATTTTTTAACTTTTTCATTTTTCTATATATTATATGCACTATTTTTATATTAATTACTACTTTTTAATTCTTGATATTCTTCGGCGTATTTCAAATTAATATCCAAATCAAAAGCTTTATCTCCATTTTGATAATTAGTAATTAATTCTGATAAAGCATTCCTAAGTACAATATCTAAATCAGAAGAATAGTTCATCTTTTTTTTATGATATAAATATTCTTGCTTATCTAATATTTTAAAACTACCTGTTGGAAATACTCTTAAGTCTAAATCATAATCGATATATTTAATAACATCATCTTCTATTATAAATGGTGAGGCAATATTACAATAATAAGTTACCCCCGTTTTTTTTAGTTGAACTATTATGTTGTACCATTTATCTTTAAAGAAATACATGATAGCAGGTTCTTTTGTTCTCCAAGTACTTCCATATGATTCCGTAACAAGTGTTCTCTCATTTCCAAACACCATATAATCTTTTTTAACATCTAAGACAATGGCTTCGTCCCAACACCTATGTATTTTACCATCATGCTTATAACATTGTATTTGTAGCTTATCACCTTTTTTTAATTTCTCCATACATTTTCTCTCCCTATAAACCATTATATCCTTTTTTAAAAAAAAAGAAAAGGATATCAAATAGATATCACTTTAAAATTTCTTCAATTGCCTTCTGAAGTTGATTATCATTTTCTTCTTTTGGATCATTAGAATAATTTTCATCCAAAGAAACTTCAATATCTGGCTCAATTCCTTTTTCATTAACTTCCTTACCTTTAGAAGTAACCCAAGTCTTAGTTGTAAGTTTATATTGATTTCCACTAGGTAATGTTTGAAGTTCTTGAACTGTACCTTTACCATAAGTCTTAAGTCCAACTATAGTTGCTCCATATTGTTCTTTCATAGCAGATGTAGTAAGTTCTGAAGCTGAAGCACTTCCTCCATTAACAAGCATAACAACTTTATATTTTTTATCCCTCTTACCTTTAGAATAATATTTACTATTTTTATTTTGACCTTTTATCTGATATATAGGATGAGTCGAATCCAAGAATAAAGATAAAATATCCTCAGCAGTCGTTAAATGACCACCTGAATTATCACGAAGATCTATAATAAGACCATCAATATTATCTTTTTCTAATTTATTAAGTTCTTTCTTAAATTGTTTAAATGTGTTTTCAGCAAAGATTGATGTATATATATATCCAATCTTTTTATCGTTTCTTTCTATCACTTTAGAAACCACAGAAGGTAAATCAACTGTTGACAGCTTTATTTTAACTGTTTTTTCCTGACCTTCACGAACAAACGTAATATCAAAATCTCCTTTTTGGGCTTTTATTACATTTGATGCTTCCTCTGTATTTTTTCCTTCTAAAGATTCATCATTAACTTTAATTAATATATCTCCAACTTTAAGTCCAGCTTTATCCGCAGGAGAACCGTCAAACACACTATGTACAGTAACTTTTTTTTCTTCGCTCAAATAAACTTGAACTCCAATTCCTTTGTAACTGCCTTGAAGTTCCATATTAAAATTATTGTCTTCATCACTTCCAAGAAAATTAGAATTTTTATCTAAATTAGATAACATACCTTGAATTGCAGAGTCAACTAATTTATTCTTATCGACTTTTTCATAATAGTTTTCTGTAATATATTGATAGTTCTTAATTAAATCTTGAAGCTCTTTATCCAAATACTTGCCACTATTAGCATTTATTTTATATACTACAAGTCCTCCCATAAAAACACTTACAATAGAAGTAATTAACAAAAGAATGATAATTTCACTTGTCTTAAAAGAAGAACTATATATATATTGAATATGTTTTTTATCTTTATATTTTTGTTCTTTATATTCTTTATCATCTTTTTTTATTTCGATTTCACCAATAGACAATGATAATTGTTCAAGTTTATCTTTTGTTTTTTTATCTTCTTTCCTCATATTATCAACCCTTTAACACCATAATAAAAGTATACCACAATAGAAAAATAAAAAAAAGATACAAATGTATCTATTTAAGTTCTTCTAGTTTGGCTTTAATGGAGTCATAATTATCATAAACAGATGAAATATTATGATCATTTATCTGAACCAAAGAAGTTCCAGTAACTTTAAATTTAGTTAAATCTGAATCATAATTACTCTTATCACTTAGATAGCTTTTATTAAAACTATCTGACAAATCAGCTTCATATGTTTTATGGTCGTTAACTTGAGCCATTTGTAAACCATTTTGATATTCAGTTAAATGTTCATCATCTTTTTGTTCAATCAATACATAATATTCACCATCTTTATTCAACATAGATCCTATTATTATTTTATTATATTGGATAGCAAGTTCCTCTTTAACCTCATTTTTCTTCTTTGCAGAATTAGCACTCTTTGTAACCACAACTGTCACACCATAGAATACTATCAAAATAGCTGTAACAATTAAAACTATCTTAAAAAGTTTTCCCATTTCATTATCTCCAGAGTCAGCATAAACTAAATCTCGCTTTGCCCTTTCAACAGTTTTTTTCTTATCTTCACTTTGTTTTTCTTTTTTAATTTCTTCTAAAGTTTCACTGTTTTTTTCTTCTACTTCTTCGTTTTCAGGAACTATTTCTTCTATCTCTTCAATTACTTTAGCCTTAACATTAGAAGATTTGTTCTTAGCACCATTTTTCTTCTTTTTTGTATTTTTCTTATTTGCCATAGTACCTCCCCTATAGAGAATTATACCACAATAATTAAAAATAACAAATAAAAATAACTTCCTAATGGAAGTTATTTGCTAGTAGGCATAACAGCAATAGAACTAGCTACACTAATAAGTTCTTTTTCAGATAAATTATTTCCAACAACATAATACTCAATTCCATTATTAATCCACGAAACCATATTATCACTTACTGCAGCCACTGAAGTTGCCATTTGATAAGGATTTCCATCTACTGAAATAGTTGAATTATCAGGTACTACACTAGCTGTTTGTTCAACTAACAGAAATGGTTTATCACCTTCAAAAGTCATAATAACTCTCTCTCCCTTATCCAAACTAACTGTCTCTTTATTAGTAAGCTTGGTATTTTTAGGAATATACATAGGATATACTTCTTCATCTATTTTACTTACAGTTTTAACCTCATTTATATCTTTAGAAACTTTCATATTTCCATCTAAACTAAACTTATTATCTTTAAAATTAGCATTTAAATCTGCTTTTTTAAAATTCATAGTAATTAAAACATCGTCATCTTCATTTAACACTTCTACCTTTACTGGATTTAAATTTTTATCAAAATATATTTTCTGACAAACTAAATCACTATTATTAGGATAATTAACTTTAGTTGTAAAAATAAAATTAGAATTGGTACTCTTAAATTTTTTATCCTTATCATTTTGAATATCTGAAAGTAGTGTCTGTAAAAGATATACCTGTGAATTATTATAAGGCCAATCACTTTGGAACTTAAAACTCTTATTCAAGCTAGGTGTAAGAACATAAACTCCGTCACTGTTTTTTAAAATAATCTGTTCGTGATTATTGGTCTTATTTTTAAGAGACACTCTAAATTTATCTGATTTCTTATAGATTACATCAACATCGTATTTATAAACATCGTCATTATTTTTTATTTCCATTTCACCATATAAATTATAACCTTTTAAATTTTTTATCTTTTTTTCTAAATCTTTTTCAGCATCCTTAACCGTATATTTACCACATCCTGTTAATAATATCAACAAAAAACTAAAAAATATCAATGTTTTTTTCAAAAAAATCACCATCCTTCAACTCATTAAAGTATATTATTATTTTTTTTAATTATGAATGAATAATATCGAAAAAAATGGATAAGTTAATATTAGAAAAAGGAAGGTGGAATTTATGGAAACATTACAAAAAATATGTTTAGTTTTAACAATTGTTGGAGCATTAAATTGGGGCTTAATAGGTCTTCTAGACTTTAACCTAGTAGCAACTATATTTGGCAGTGGATCTATTTTAGAAAAACTAATATACATTTTAGTAGGTATTGCTGGTATAGTTAACATAGGAATTCTATTCAACCATATTGAATCACATTAAAAAGAGATACTTAAGTATCTCTTTTATTCTTTTGTTTCTTCTTTTACTACAATATCTCCAATCAAACCTGGATTAGTCATATTTTTTTCTACTGTAGAAAAACTATAAATAGTAAATATATTTGTAATCGCATCAACTATAAGTATTGAACCAATTATCATAATAGTTAATTCCACAGCTTTAAAAGGATTAAATAGCAAAAGTACACCCAAACCTAATATCATAAATGCAATTATTAACATTATCCACCATTTTGAAAATCCATATTTTTTTAAATCAAATGAAGCAGACAATTTACTAACAGAATCAGCTACCAAAAATACTCCTGTAACTAAAGGGATAAATGAAGCAAATACCCTCGGATTCAAAAAAATGTATATGCCAAAAGCACCTAAAACAATAGCCAAGACAAGTGTTGAAGCAACATATGGAGTTTTAGCCTCTGTCCTAATATATGTTACTATTCCTGCTACTCCGAAAAACATAAATAATAATGCAATTAAATAACAAATTGAATCACTTATCATAGCTGGAAATAAGAGCATAACCACACCAAGTATAAAATAAAATACACAAGAAATAATTAAAGTATTTTTCATTTTCTTAAACATATCATCAACTCTCCTAAAATAATAATATAATTTTTTTTAGTTAAAGTCAATAGAACAATACACCAAACAAAAAAGTAGCATATTTGCTACTTTTCTACTACTCTTATTTTAACTTTCTTAGTCTTAGATAAATATTGAACTCTCGTATCTACACCTTCAACTTTAACAGGTACTTCATATTCACCAGGTTTATAATCTTTTAAATTAATATAAGCTTTAATATCTTCAGGAGTCAAAGCTTTAAGAACAGAATCAACACCTTTTACATTAACCGTTACTTTAATATCATTTTCTGTTAAACCTTGGACAGTATATTTATCACTTAAATTACGAACATCAATATTAACGTTTTCAATATCTTTATCTGTAGACACACCTAAAGTTAAAGAAGCAGTAATGTTATTTAAAGACATAGACTTAACACCTTTTGGTTTATTAAGTTCAACTTTAAATTCCTTATCATCTTTTAAATCATTAACATCTACTGTCGCTGTAACATATTGTAAAGTATCTAAAACACTTTGATTACCATAAACTACAACATTAGAAGAACTCATCTGAATAGAACTAATTGCCTTTCCTAAACTTATAGTTCCCTTTGGAACAACCCTAATAGGAAGAGTCTTACTAGGAGAAGCAACTTCAACATCTACATTTATAGCAGCTGGTTCGATCTCAACGTCCAAAATATTCCCATCTTTATCATAAGCTTTTAAAGGAACTTTTTTCATGGTAACATTTCCAATATCTTCATTTGATAAATTAGCTACATCAACCAAAGCTTTTACAGTAGCTACCTTTTTCAAACTATTAACTGCATTCTCATCATCAGTCCCTTTAATAACAACCTTATCAACTGATGCATTAACATTTTCTATAACTAATTTAGAATCTAAGTAATCTTGATTTAACACATCTGTAGTTACAGTTTTAGAAAGTGAAACCTTTGGATATATATTTACATTTGCAACCGAAGGATTAACACTGTAATTAATTGAACTAGCAGGTGACGCATATTCAATGTTTACTTTATGAGTTCCAGGTTTTAATCCTGATAAATCAACAGAAACTTTAGCAGAAGACTGTTTAGCAATAAACAAATCAGACCTACTTCCCATAAGTGTAATATCTACTTTCTCAGGTAAACCTTCCACAACATAAGCTTCTTTATTATATTTAGCACTTACTTCTCTATCTTTCAAAACTTCTGCACTAGTATTAGTAAATAATGTCATCTTTTGATCAATAAGAATAAAAATCATTACAGCTAAAATTAAAGACACAAATAACAATGTATTACTCTTAGAAAGCCAATTTTCTAACACCTTATTAGAACTACTAAATAATTTTCCAATTTTCATAAGTACCCTAGTAATAGGAACCACTATTTTTCTATCGATAAATCTAGCAATTTTTCCAAAAAAACCAATTTTCTTATTCATTGTTAGCCCCCCTTAATAATTGTCCAGAAGGTGCTAAAGCTTCCAAAAGACGAAGCTTAACCTCATCTAATGATAGATTATAAACAAGTTCTCCATTCATAGCTATAGACATACGACCAGTTTCCTCAGATACAATTAAAGCAATACAATCTGTTCTTTCAGCAATACCCAAAGCTGCTCTATGACGAGTTCCAAGTCTCTTACTAATTGCCATACTATCACTAGTAGGAAATACAGCACCAGCACACACAATCTTATCACCTTGTATAATTACTCCACCATCATGAAGCGGATTATTTTTAAAAAATATTGATGATAATAATGAACCAGATACATCTGCATAAACTTTTTGTGCTTTTTGAACATAATTATCTAAACTATTTTCTCTTTCTATTACTATTAAAGCTCCCATCCTCATCTTACGAATATAGTCGGCAGCAACTGCAATTTCACCAATTGATTTTTCAAGTTCTGATAATGATAGACTTTTCTTTCGTCTAAAAAATTGAGCTCTACCTAATTGCTCCAACCCATTCCTAATTTCTGGTTGAAATATAACAATCAAAGCAAGAGGTGCCCATTCGATAACATAATCGATAAAATATCCAATAGTAACCAAATCTAACCATGATGATACTATTTTAGTTAAAGCTATAATTAAAATGCCTTTAAATAGCATAACCATTTTCATATTTTTTCGTAAACTTTTTAATATAAAATAAAAGAGTGCCCAAACTAGTAAAACATCTAACAATTTTCTAGCTATTTCACTTAAAGATTCAACTGTCATTAACCTACCTCCATCTACACTTATAAATTATACCATATTTAAAATTTATATGAAAGATTATTTACAAATTTTAATTTCAAAAAATAAAAAAAGATGAATTTCATCTTTTTAAAATTTCCAAAGTTCTGCGTTTTCTGAACTATCTTTTGTAGTATTTGCATTTTCATCAATTAGCGGAGTAACTTCTTCAGTAGAAGTCTCTTCTACAAGCGGAGTAACTTCTTCCGCAGGAGTTTCTTCTACAAGTGGAGTGACTTTCTCATCGGCATTTTCCGCTGTAGCAAGATTTTCTACAGCAGTATCCTCCATAGGTTGATCAAATACACCAAACTCGTTAGATGGTTGAACATCAACAGTATTAACTTCTCCTTCTGAAAGATTATCCACATTAACATCAGAAGTTTCAACAGTAGTATCTTCTACAGGAGTAGAATCTTCAGAACTAGGTAATCCACCAAACAAATCTGAAGCAGGTTGTTCATCTAAACCAGTAACCTCTTCTGTAGTAGGTGAAACAAAAGGGTTATCAAAACTATCAGCACTTATAGTTTGAACTTCACTTTCATCCGCATTATTATTCCAAGTTCCATTATCTAAATTTAAAGTAGAACCAGGTTCAACAGGCGCTGCAACATTACTGTTATCAGCTAAAGACTCTGAACTTTCATTCTCTATAGGATCTACTTGTGGCTTAACATAAGAAGAATCACTTTCTTTTTTCTTTCTTTTATTATCACTTAAATATCCAATCAATGCGAACAAGAAAATAATTGACGCTAATGATACCCAAAAAATCCAATTTGCAAATATTTCCATATAATACTCCTCCTTATTCTAAAATAATAATAACATTTTTTTTAAGCAATTGCAACAACTTATATATTTGAGTTTCGGTTTTTTACGAAAAAATTTGTTTGATTTTCGTTATAACCAAGCAATTTTATAATTCAAAATTTTTTTCATTAAAATTTTTATTTTCTTCCATGTTCACGCAGAACATAGTTATATGTCCTTTTTTTACTTGATTCTATTAGTTAATAAAACTACAATCGAAGTTCTAATTGCTTATATTTATCTCTAACCTCTATATTTTGAAATTCTTTTATCC
>JAFWYR010000015.1 GCA_017522615.1 Bacilli bacterium
GAAATAAGAAAAAGGGATACATTTCCCCTTTAAATATTCTAAATACTTCTAAAAATATCTGTAATTTACTAAAAAATCTAAAATTACGCTTAAAAAAAGCAGTATATCATTTTCGATATACCACTTTGTCAACAGTCTGAGATTACTTTTGTAATCTCTTTACTTTGTGTGTTTTAAAGTTTTGGTCTTTTTAAAATCAATGTACTTATTAATTTCCTCTTCTGTTAAATGGTCATTTATTTCTTCTTTCATTTCTTTTTTTAATTCTATTTTTTTGTCTTCCAATTCTTCTTCAGTAGGTAAACTTAATAAATCTAAGTCTAAGTTTATTAAATTGATTGTTCCATCTAATCTTCTTATTACAGCATCTTTATCAATATAGTATTCAACATTAAACCAATATGTTGGATTATTTAAATTTGATAAAATTAATGCACAGTGCTGAGAAGTAATAACTGGATGCGCCATGTATGCTAAGTCAGTTGGTTCTTTTTCCCCATCGGTAAATGTCTTAATGATTTTATCCTCATCAATATGACCAACCATCTCTAATGTTGTTAAATCATTAGTAACATCTTTTTTTCTTTCGGTAATATCAAAGGCATAACCTATTTTTTTAAATCCATAATTTTCTAGATATTCTAGTTTTGCTAAATATTCAAAAAGTATTTTGCGAAACTCTTTTTCTGATGTAGTTTCCCTTAACGATGGACACAATTCATCGATAAAAAAGTCCATGTTGTGATATTTCTTATCTAAATTTTGCCATCTTTGATATATATTGTCTTCATTCAATAATCTTTTTAGATGATCCATTAATCCCTTTTTTCCTATATTTAACTCATAGATATAATCATCGTTCATTTATAATTCCTCCAATTCTTAATTATTATAATTCTTTTTTTGATTTTATTCAATGTTTGTAGACATTATTTTTACTATATGTTATTCTTATAATAGAAAGGAGTGTTGATTGATGGTTGATTCAAGTTATCAGGCGAATGATTTAATTTCTGGATACACTGGTGATAGTGTCCAACAATCTAATGGATTTATTTTTAATATTGATTTTTCTAAATTAAATACTTGGGCTATTATAAGTCTTATATTAGCAGTTGTAATTTCTTTAGTTGTTTTCTTTTTATTTGTAAAATCAAATACTAATTTTAAAAATAAATTTGTCGCTTGGTTAAAAGAATTTTTAAATTTTAGAAGCATTTTAATTGAAAACATTTTAAAATATCTTTATCTTTTCTGTACTGTATTTATGACTTTTATTTCTTTCTCATTAATTACAGAAAACTTTTTAGGATTCTTGGTTGTTTTAGTCGGATCTAACGTGTTGATAAGAATAATCTTTGAATTTTTACTTTCTATGATAATGATTTGGAAAAATACTTCTGATATTTGTAATTATTCTAAAAATATTAAAGATAATATTGAAAAAAAATAGTGCGTTTAAGCACTATTTTTTATTGTTTTGGTTTCATTAATGGGAATAATACTACATCTTTGATATTATCTGAATCTGTTAGTAATTGTACAACTCTATCTATTCCCATTCCCCATCCGCTGATTGGTGGCATGCCATATTCCATAGCTTCTATATAATCGTAATCCATAGACATAGCTTCTTCATCACCTTCATTTTTTAATTTAGCTTGTTCTAACAATCTTCTTTCTTGTTCTCTAGGATCGACTAACTCTGAGTATGCATTTATAATTTCTGCTCCATCTATTACTAATTGATATCTATCTGTAATGTTTGGGTTTTTATCATTAGCTCTAGCTAAAGGTGATAAACTGATTGGGTGCTGAATCAAGAATACTGGATTTACTAGATGTGGTCTTGCGACTTTCTTATATAATTGATCAACTAAATTTCCATAACCTAATTTTTCTATAGGTTCTGAACTATCTAAATTGATGTTTCTCTTTTCTATTTCACTTAGTAGTTTTTCTTTTGTATCAAATTCATCTATATCTATATCGGCATATTTTAATAGTAAATCTCTAAAACTTATTACTGGCCATTCTCCAGATAAATCTATTTCTTTACCATCTATGTTTATAGTTAATGTTCCAAGTAAATTTTTAATTATTGTCTGAAGCATGTTTTGATGTAATTTCATATTATCTTTGTAATTTAAGTATGCACCGTAACCTTCGATCATAGTAAAGTCTTGAAGGTGAGTTGCATCCATACCTTCGTTTCTAAAGCATCTAGCAATTTCAAATACTTTAGTGAATCCTCCGATGATTGTTCTTTTTAAATATGTCTCTGGAGCTATTCTCAAATATAAATCTATGTTTTGTGCGTTGTGGTGAGTAATAAATGGTTTTGCCATTGCTCCACTTGCTTGATTGTTTAATATAGGTGTTTCTACTTCAATATAACCTAAATCATTTAAATATGTTCTTAGTTCTTTGATAAAGTTACTTCTCAAGATAAATTTCTTTTTAGATTCATCATTCATTATTAAATCTAGATATCTTTGACGATATATAGCTTCGACATCATCTAATCCATGGAATTTTTCTGGTAGTGGTTTTAAAGCTTTTCCTAAAAATTCTATATGACTTGCCCTAATGGTTTTTTCGCCTGTATGAGTTGTGAATACTTCACCTTCAACTCCGATGAAATCACCCAAGTCATAATACTTTTTAAACTGGGCATATGTTTCTTCTCCAACACAATCTAATTTAACAGATATTTGGATTTTACCTAATATGTCACCTATAGTTATAAAACTCATCTTACCCATTTTTCTCATTAAAATAATTCTTCCAGCAACTCTAACATCTTTTGTTCCATCTTCTAGATTTCTCGCATCTTTGATTTCTATATTTGTTTCAAATCTCTCTGGGTATGTCTTAATAACGCCACTCATCTCTTCTAGCTTATTTCTTCTTACTTGTTCTTGTTCAGTAAATTTTCTCATTTTAATTCCTCCTACTAATAAAGGTAAATCCCCCATAAAGCATATGTCAATTTTAACACAAAAGCCTTTATTTTACAATGCTTTTATATAAATTTAAATTTTTCCTATAAATATGTTATTAGAAATTAACATGAAAATCAAGCACTATAGGTTTGTCTTTTTTTATCTATTTGTATATAATATAATTAGAATGAACAATTGGAAAGGTTGAAATGTCATTTAAGCGCCTGGTCCTATAGGATGACGAGGATGATAGTTATCGAAATATTCGGCGGGTACTATCACGGATTATAAGTGGTTCGTTAGATATATATCAAAAAATAAAATCAACATTATAACAAATTATATATCTTCACTATTTTTTATAGTGGAGGTTTTTTAATGTGTGGAATTATCGGATATGCTGGTAAGCATAATCCAAAGGATATTTTACTTGGAGGTCTTAAAGCTTTAGAGTATAGAGGATATGATTCTTCTGGAATTTGTTTAAAGAATGAAAAGGATATACAGATAATAAAATCTATAGGTAAGATTAAAAATCTTGAAGAAAAAATAAATAAAACTGATTTAATCGATTCGTATGTAGGTATCGGCCATACTAGGTGGGCGACACACGGGGAAGCTAACGAAACTAATGCTCATCCTCATAGATGTGGTAAGGTAACTTTGGTACATAACGGTATTATTGAAAATGCTGCTTTATTAAAAGAAAAATTAGTTAAAAAAGGTATTAAATTTAAAAGTGAAACCGATACAGAAGTTGGGTGCGCTTTGATAAATTATTACTATGATGGAGATGAAGTTAAAGCTATTAATGAAGCTTGCTCGGAAATGGAAGGATCTTATGCCTTTGGTATTTTATTTGATGATAGTAATAAGTTATATGCAGTTAGAAAAGGCTCTCCTTTAATAGTCGGTGTTGGTGTAAAAGAAAATTATATTGCTTCAGATATTAATGCGATTATCAATTATACTAATAAATATATCTTACTCGAAGAAGGTATGATTGCTGTTATAGATAAAGATAGTATTAAAATAATGAAAGGTAATAAAGAGTATAATTATAAAGTTTTAACAGCCGATATAAGTGCGGAAAGCCGTGATAAGCAAGGTTATGATCATTATATGCTTAAGGAAATTATGGAAGAGCCTATTTTACTTGGTAAGACACTTAAACCATATATTGATGATTTATCTTTAATACCTGATTTAAGTGATTACGAAGAAGTTCATATTGTCGCATGTGGTTCAGCTATGTATGCGGGATTAATCGGTAAGAGTTTACTTGAAGAGAAAGCTGGAGTTAGAGTTTTATGTGATGTGGCTAGTGAATATCGATATAAGAAAATTATATACGATAGAAAAACACTTGTGATTTTAGTTTCACAATCTGGAGAGACAGCTGATACTATTGCGGCTATGAAAAAAGCTAAAGAAAATGGAATTGATACTTTAGCTATAGTAAATGTTAAAACTTCAACAATTGCGAGAGAAACAGATAGACAAATATTTATCGAGGCTGGGCCTGAAATTGCAGTTGCGACTACTAAAGCTTATCTATTACAAGTTTCTATATTTAGTTTGCTTGCTATTAAAGCAGCTAATGATTTAGACTGTTTAAAAGAGGTAGATAAGTTACCTGGCTTAGTTAAAAGCGTACTCGATAATAGGGAAAATTATAGAAAAATCGCTGAAAAGATATATAAAGAAAACGACATTTTCTTCATTGGTAGAAAAATTGATTATGCTATTTGTATGGAAGGAAGTCTTAAATTAAAAGAGGTTTCTTATATACATAGTGAAGCATATCAAGCTGGTGAATTAAAACATGGAACTATTTCTTTGATAGATAAAGGAATTCCTGTGTTTGGAATTATTACAGATGATGATATAAAAGATAAAACTATTTCTAATATCGAGGAAGTTAAATCTAGAGGAGCTAATATATTTATAGTTAGTAATAATAAGATTTCAGAATACGAATGTATAGTCGTTCCTAAAGTAAGTGATTATTTTCAACCTTTATTAATCGTTCCATCTCTTCAATTAATTGCCTATGAGACAGCAAAATTAAGAGGCTGCGATATAGATAAACCTAAAAATTTAGCTAAAAGTGTCACTGTTGAATAAAACTTTTTTATGAAAAAAACAAGATATACTCTTGTTTTTTTAGTTATTATCTACTATTAAAATATCTTTTTTATTTATAATATTAATTATTTCGTCTTATACTCAATTCTTGTTGTAAGTAATTCATTGTTCATATTTTTTGGCATAAATGAAATGGTGTATTTACCGATTATAATACATTTTAAATCTTCAAAATTTAATACATGTTTTTTATTGTTTTCCACAATAATTTTGTCTTCGGTAATTTCAAATATTGTCTTTGTAAAACTCTTTATTAAATTATCAATTCTTTTATTTATAAGTATTATATAAAGAATACTTATTATAACTAATACTAAGAAAAATATAGCTATTCCTAATTGTAATATATTTTTGGATATAAAGTACCATACTGCAAATGATAATAATAATATTAATGATATACCTAAATAACTATAAGCTGAGTTATATAATTTTCTTATTTTGGTATTTGGATTATTGTATAGTTTCTTTTTATTGATTGCTAAAAATAAGAATTCATCGTAGAAATTTTTATTTCCAGCAGTTTCTATCTCTTTTTTTATATTTGTTCCTCCTTAAGATTAATATATCACAAGTATAATTGTTCATCAACATTTTTTAAATAAGTGTGATTTAAAAAAAGTCCTATAATTAGGACTTTTGTTTATTAAATGGGGCGGAATATCGGGATCGAACCGATGCATAACGGAACCACAATCCGCCGTGTTAACCACTTCACCAATTCCGCCATTTCAAAGACATATATATTTTACCAATAAATATGTCTTTTGGCAAGTATTATTTTTATTTTTCTCTGTTGTCCATTGAAAGTAACATTTTGATATCTTTCTCCGTAAGTTTAGAAAATTCATTCTGATTATTATCTCCTTCGATTAATAATTCAGCAAGCTTTCTCTTTTTATTTTGAAGTTCTAGGATTCTCTCTTCGATTGTTCCTTTACTGATGATTCTAATTACTTCGACGGTATTTTTCTGTCCTATTCTATGAGCTCTATCGGTTGCTTGATTTTCAACTTGAGGATTCCACCATAAATCTAAATGTATTACTACAGTAGCTGAGGTTAGGTTAAGTCCAGTACCTCCAGCTTTTAGGGTTATCATAAATACGTCTGTATCATCTTTGTTGAAATTTTCAACTAATTCCATACGTTTTTTTGCTGATACATCTCCTGAAATATAGTATGAAGATATTCCTAGGTTATTTAACTTTGGTATTATTTTATCTAGAGCTTTTTTATAACTTGAGAAAAGAAGTATTTTATGGCCATTTTCTTTAGCTTCTCCTATTATCTTTAGAAGTTCTTCTATTTTTGAACTTTCACCTTTATAGTTTTCAAATACTAATGATGGATCAATACATATTTGCCTTAGTCTAGTAAGTAGCTGTAAAATTTTAAATCTTGCTCCTTCAAATCCTTCAGCTTTAATCATGTCATCCATTTCTTCCTGAGTTTTTTGAACTTCAGCTGCATATATTTCTTTTTGTTTTTTGTTTAAGTCAATATATATATTATTATCTATTTTATCTGGAAGATCATTTACAACATCCTTTTTCTTTCTTCTTAGAATAAAATATTTTATCTGTTTGTTTAATCTTTCTAATGGTTTGATACTTTCTTCTTTCATATCTTTAACATTATATAGAGAGCCAAATTTCTTTTGACTAGCTAAGTATCCTGGCATAATAAAGTCAAATATACTCCAAAGTTCCATGACATTGTTTTCTAAAGGTGTTCCTGTTAAGGCTATTTTAGTATTCGAATTTATTTTTTTAACTGATTTAGTTATTCCGGCTTGTGGATTTTTTATGTTTTGGGCTTCATCTATTGCGATGAGTTCAAAATGCATTTTTTCATACTGCTCTACATCATTTCTAACAAGTCCATAAGATGTTATAAAGATATTTGTTTTCTTATCTTTTTCAAGATTATTTATTCTTTGATTTTTATTTTCAGCAAATACTTTATAATTTAATTCTTTAGCAAATTTATCGAATTCTTTTTCCCAGTTATATATTAAAGATGTCGGTGAAACTATTAATATTTTTGCTTTAGGATTTTCTTTAATTATTAGTTTTATTAAATAAATTAACTGAATTGATTTACCTAATCCCATTTCGTCAGCTAGTATTCCACCAAAACCAGTTTTATAGATGTTATATAACCATTTAACTCCAGTTTTTTGATAATCTCTAAGTATTTTTATTTTCTTTGATTCTAAGGTTATGTCCTTATCTTTGTATTCATGGAAGTTTTTTATTAGTTCATCAAATTCATTATTAGTACTAATTATACCATTATATCCACTTCTTAAACTATCTAAATATATTGCTCGATATTTAGGTATTGTACCTTCTCCTTCATCTATTTCTTTATTGGATAGTCCTAATTCTTCTGTTAATTCATTAAGCTGTCTTATAGTTGGATCTTTTTCTAAATTTAAGATGTCACCATTTTTTAGTTTATGATATTTTTTTCTGTTTCTTAGGGCTGTTAGAATATCTAATAGTTCATTTTTCTTTATTCCATCTAGATTGAAGTTATATGATAATATATTATCCTTTCCGATTGAAAAAGATAGTGAATTATTTGATTTTTTGATTATATTTGTGTTTTTAATTTTTTCAGATGTGAAGACTTCGTAGTTTTCACTTAATTTAAAGATTCCCTCTTCTAGGAAATATCCGATACTATCGACATCAGTTAACAAAAGCTCGTTTTCGTATATTTGGAAGTCTAATTCTCGTAAATTTTCTATTATGTTACTTTCATATATTGTATCTCTTACTATTCCTTCTGGGCTGTCAAAGTAGTCTATTTCCTCTTTTCCATACTTTAATTTTACTTTACACTCTATATCATTGTATCTAAAATCAAAATATAACTTCGCATTTGGAGCTTTAGTTATTATTATTTCCGGAACAGCTTCTATTTTTACTTCTTCTTTTATAAAAGGAAGTATTCCGCTGACAAATTTGCTTAAATTATCTTTTTTAAATACTATTTTGTCTAGTTCGTTTTTATAAAGTAAATAATATAGTTTTGTAATATCATTTGAAAGTTTGTATAGTTTATCATCATTATATACATATCTCGAATCATCGATTAGTGGTTTGAATTCTTTGATGTTATCTATTTTTAATATATATATATCGTCTTTTTTAGATAAGTTAAATTCAAATGGATTTTCTTCATAAAAACTGTAATACTGTCTACTTCTTATATAGAAGTATTTTTCTTTTAATAATTTGATAAATGCGTCGATGTTATTTTTAAATATCATGTCTCCTTGATTATCTGATGACCCACCAAATTCATCAGTAAAGTCTATTATTTTTTTATCGCTTTTTTCAAAATATTGGGTGTTTGGATCATAGATAAATTTTGGGGTTAATCTATATTCATCGTTGTTTTTATAACTGTATTTAAAACCATTATATTTACCTTTTAGGGTATATAGTTTATCTAGACCTATTTTATATTTTATGGTTAAGTAATCACCATGATAGTAATCATAGCTATCTTCTATTGTTATTTCTAGATTAAGTTTCTTTTTTATTACGTTAGTTTTAGGAATATAGAATCTATCTATTATCTGAGAACTAACATTTAATTCATATGTGATATCGTTATAGTCTTCATCTTTATATAATTCTTCTTCATATTTTAAAGCTGATGCGGCAATGTGTTTACAAGAATAATAATTTCTAAACTGCGGACAGTCACATTCATAGTCATCTATTGTTTCATTTTCTATATTGGTGTTTATCCATACATTATAGTATTTTTCGGTTCTTTCAGATTTAACTTTAAAGTATAGATCTTTTTCGTTTCCTCTGACTTCTGTTTTCAGTAATCTTATATAACTAGAGTTATAATTTAATCCTCTTATAAATGATGAAGGTCCTAATTCTTCAGTAATATAATTATATATTTTTTGCACTTCGATATCACCTCTTTAGATATGTTACTATTAAAAATTAGTTTTGACAAGTATTAGGCGTGGACCTATACATTATAATTTATACTTCATAGGATAATGTGTAGGAGGTTTATAGATGAATAACTATTTTAATAATATGAATATGTATAATCCTGAAATGATGAATAATATAGACTATTCAAATAATGCTGTGGATAAAAAGTTAAGTGATAAGCTTAAAAAACAAGCTGGTGATAATATGACTTTTAATATGTGTGGTTATAGTGGAAATACATCACCAGATAAATTATTCGATATATATAATGGGTTTATTAGAGGTAATATGTTTCCCGAATTATATAATCAATATAAAATATCTAGACCGTTTGATGTTAAACCTATGAATGAGCAAGCAGAGTTATTAACTAAAGTGGATGCATACTGTTTTGCAGCTCACGATTTAAACTTATATTTAGATACTCATCCAACTGATAGAGAGATGATTAAATTATTTAAGGAATTATCCGATGATTCTATTAGAGCTAGCAGGGAATATGAGAGTAAGTTTGGTCCGCTTTTTGTAGATTCTAGTTCATCTTACCCTTGGGCGTGGAATGAATCACCTTGGCCTTGGGAAAATTATTAGGGGGGTTATTTGATATGTGGAAATACGAAAAAAAATTACAGTATCCTGTAAATATTAAAAAAAGAGATTTAAATATGGCTAAATGTATTTTAACGCAGTATGGAGGTCCAGCTGGTGAACTTGCGGCGGCTTGGCAATATTTAGACCAAAGATACAATATGCCTGATGATAGAGGTAAGGCACTTCTTACAGATATCGGAACTGAGGAGTTTGCTCATGTTGAAATTATTTCAGCTATGCTTTATCAACTTATGAAGGGAGCTAGTAAAGAGGAACTTAAAAAAGCTGGGCTTGATAGTCAATATGCACAGTTTGGTAGAGACTTATTCCCATCTGATTCTTTTGGAAATCCTTTTACTATGACTTATATTAAAGTTTCTGGGGATTATATTGCTGATATAGAAAGTGATATGGGAGCTGAACAGAGAGCTAGGGCAACTTATGAACATTTGATGGATTTAACAGATGATCCAGATATATTAGGACCACTTTCATTTTTAAGACAAAGAGAAATAATTCATTATCAGAGATTTAAAGAATTAAGAGATTATTATTTAGATATTAAAAATAAAACCAACTAATAAATAGTTGGTCTTTTTTACCATCCTGTTCCAAAATTTTCAATTGAATAACTCTTATTTTTTTCACTATATTTAAGTACACCAAGTCTACTTAGATTTTTAACCCAACCAAGTTTTTTATCATATTCACCATCGGGAATCATTAACTCATTTGGATCAGTACCTTCAGATGGCTGTAGTTGATATGTTACTTCGAAAGCAATATCTTTGTCACCAATTTTTAGTGATTTAAGAGGTTCTTCTTTTTCTTCTTTGGCCGTATATATTTTAGTTACATTGAATCTTGAATTAGATATTTTGTCACCATATACTTCTTTAAAGTATTCTTGTAAAGTTTTTTCAATCTGATATTTAGCAGCTTCAGGAGTACCTTTAATATCTTTGATACTTTCCAAATACTCTTCAAAAGTAATATCTTTGTCCATTATTTCTTTAGCTATTTTTTTACTTCCAACATATCTTAAATGCCAAGGTTCATAGGTATATCCTGTTATGTCATCTCTTCCTTCAAGGTATCTTAGAATAAATCCATAATCAGCTAGTTTTTTGTGAATTTTTTCGAATATTTCTCTTTCGGCAATCATATCTTCATTTTCTTCAATTAGTTTACCATCTTTCTCGATAACGATGTCGACGGCAAGACCTGTATGGTGTTCAGAATATCCAGGTACTGCGGCATATTTTTTTGCATAATCAATACCTTTTTCAGGATCTTTTGACCATCTATCCCATAGTTCTTCTTGCTCTTTAACGGAACGATATATACTATCTAAGACAATGATAACGCCTTCTTTTTTTAATGCTTTTTCTAATTCTTTATAATGTTCATAAGTTTGTTTTTCAAGTTTAACATCCTCATCCCAAGCATTTTTAGCACTAACTAATTCAACATTCTTTTCCCAATTATCTGGTAGTTGTGAATATTTATTTACAAGTACTAAATAATCGATTTTACCTTTTTGGTTTGCCCCACATGCGGTTGTAAGAACTCCAGCTAGGGCTATTACAGTGGCCATTATTATAAATTTCTTTTTCATAACTACTCCTTTCGATTTCATTATATCATACTAATTATTTACAATTCAATAATTTAAAATCATTATTTATTTAAGCTAACGATTACATGAATTTTCCATTTACTTTTTCTTGAATTCCATATTCATCAAACTGGTAACTTTTTACAATATTATATATTTCTTCTGGAGTGTAGCTGGCTTGCTTTTTATCTATAGTATATAAATAGTCTATGGCATTGGTGATAGATATGACATTATCACTATAGTAGAAATCATTCACTTCATCTTGAGTAACTAGGTCATCATCAAAATCTATCGACATAGTATATGTTTCATCATTTTTCTTTTTAGGATTAATACTCGCTTTTCTAAAAAAATCATCACCAGCTCTTAAATACATTACTAAATGTGATTGGAGACTTTTATTGTTTTCGTTTTTGTCAGATGAATATCTAATAAAATTAAAATTTTGAATTTCTTCAATTGATATTATTTCTAATTCTTTACTCTTTGGTCCATTATCTTTAGGAGTTTGTTTGTTTTCCTTATTTTTTACAGCATTATTAATTACTAGTCCACCAGCTAATATGGCAGCTGCGGATAAAAAATCTCTCCTTGTTAATTTATATTTCATGACTATCCTCCCATTTGAGACTATTATATATTATTTTTTTACTTCGCGCAAATGAAAACCAGCAAGTGTATGCTGGTTTATTTTATCTTACTTTTGAACCTTTTCTTAAATTTTCTTCAATAGTTGTATTAATCATACGATTAAGATATTCAATGTTTCCCGAATTAATAATATTGTATAAGATTGTAGCTTTGGATGATAGTGAATTATAATCATTTAAAACACTATCTTGATCAGATAAAGGATAATCTATAGTTGTGCCATTTATAGTTAGTGGAATAAATCTAGAATAACCTTGCTCAGCTAGAGCAGTTATACTAGCTCCTCCATCTGTGTATGGGGTTACGCATTTTTCTAAGTCGGTTGTGTCGATTCTTTCACTGTCTCCAATGACAAGTGATAGGTTTGAGCAATAAGCTTGTTTATTACTTAAGCTGAATCTAATAACTATTGACTCATTTGGAATAATAAGTTTTCCGTTTTCGTCCCTTTTTATTCCCTTAAATGTCGTTCCATTATCAGAACATTCGATATATGGTACCATAGACGTCTCTCCCTTCTTACCTTAATCTTATACTATTTTTTTCTATTTGTCAAAGATTTTAAAAACACATATTTATTCTATTTTTTCATATGTTTTGGGATAGAGTTATTATCTATTTCATTATCGGTTAAATTACTTATTAATAGACTTTTTTGCTCTTCAGTTAGTGATGTCATACTATTAATTATATCTATTTGTAATTCGGTATCTGTTTTAGGTTTACTTTGAGATTTAATCTGTAATCGTCTTCCTTTTTCTATAGCTTCTTTTATAGCATCTCTCACCGAATGAGTTTCGTTGTCTTGATAAAAGCCATGTCTATCCATTTTACTAAAAATTATTTGTTCAGCATACTGCCTTAGTGATAATTGAACTCCGTTTGGAAGTGGAATCATCATTGAGAGAGTTTTCTCATCATATTCGTTCAATATACTTTGAAGTCTTCTTTTATTATTCTTAATTGTTATTTGATTATATCTTCTTTTACTACCATCTATTACTTCTTCTAAACTTTTCTTATATATATCGTTTAATATATCACGTGATAGATCTATATTCATAATATCACGCATGCACGCTTTGATTCCTGAAGCGCCCCAAATACTTGTATTAATTAGACCTTGTTGTTCTAATCTTTTAATATCATCATAATTCGGATATAGTATATCTATTAATTTTTTATATCTTCTCATGTTGTATTGTCCTGTTCCAATAATAATTCTATTACTTACATCAGTTTTTCTTTTTCCAGAATTTATGTCTCTTACAGCTTTTAAGTGAGCTTTGATTGCTTCTGTTTCTGATATTAATAATTTTATTAAAGTTATATAATACCTAGCTTTGGTTTCGTCATTCATCTTATTTACATCTATATTATCGTATTCATCATTACTAAATGAATATCTCAAATAGTCTTCATAATAATAGAATGATTCATTACCAAAGCTTGGCTTTATAGCTTCTTTAAGAACTTCTTTAAAATTCTTTGGGCTTCCATCTCTATTGTAAAAGTCTTGAAGTGATGGATATGTGTTTATTAAATGTGGGTATCTTTGAACAACTTTAGATAAATCAATCATTAACGTGTTTTCTGGAGTTCGAAAGACTTTATCACTTCCTAGTTTGTTGGCAAATTCTAGTTGTCTAACTTCTTCATATTCTAAATATTTTTGAAACATCTTACTAGCTCTATCTTTAAAGCCTAAAATATATAATACACTATGGGCTTCAAAGTATCCTCTTAAATTGGCATCTGTTTCTATTTCGGAATATCTATAATTATTACAGCTTTTATATGGATTATAAGTGTCTGTCGTTAAATATGTTCTTAATATATCATCTGCTGCATACTGAAAGCCAATTAATGATTTTTTACTCTTACTTTCTTTATCTTGTAATGCATGTCTCGTTTCATGACACACATTGGAAATAAAATGATCAATTGTCGTTAAATAATCCCCTGTTTGATTAATGTGAATAGAATTGGATATGTAAAAGCCACCATTTAATTTTTTTGAGTAGTCCCAAACTCTTATATGATTTACAAGTTCATTATTGGGGTCCATTCTTTTCTTTACCCAGTGAGCTAAAAAAGTTAGTTCACTAGTGTTTGTCTCTTTAATCGGTCTATTTTCGGCGATTAGTCTTTTTACATATTCTTCCATTTTAGTTTGTAGTTTTTCGTTATCCGTATTTATTATTTTTATAAAATAATTTGCTAGAACATCTTTTTCTGCTTCGCTAGCTGCCGATTTCATTCTTCTATTATATATATTAGGTAATAATCCTTTAATCTTTTCTTGTTTATTTTTATATGCTTGATATGAAGCACTACTAAGTTTTTTTTGAGCTATTTCTTTATTGATCAATGTACTTTTCATGTAGGTTGATGGATTAGTCATAAATCCGTTATAAACATTATATATGTAATTTGCTTCAAGTATTCCGTCTTCACCATTATTTATTCTTTTAATAATGTAATTTTCTATCGCATCTATTATAGTCATATTACTTTCGGAAATATTATTATAGTTTGGTAAGTTATTTTGATGATCTCTTAAATAGCAGTCTACTGCAATATCCCCTTGGTAACCGCGGTAGTGCATCATTTTTATTACATGATCATTATATTCCATATCTTTTCACCTTCTATTTTAATTTTATACTAATTACTATTTATATTCAAATTATATTGCATGCGTTTTTTTACTTTACAGTTTTTGTGTTATACTTATGATAGGTGAAAATATGAATAAGGATATGACTGTATTATTTGAAAATTCTGATTATACTGTTTTAACATGGGACAAATATGATGGAGCTAAGTACGTTTTGATGGGTTTAAACGACTGTTTTAATTATGAAAAAATTGTTGAAACTAATAATAACGGAGCTAAAATATTTAAAAATTTATTTAAAAAATATATTAATATTAAAGTTTACTATACCCTTCACAGTAAGGAGAGAGATGAAGATATAGTTATAGGTTCTTCTAACCCTTATGTACCTAAGAAAGTTAATTATAATAAATTAGATCTTAAATTTTTAAAGTCCTTTAATGGGATTACTTTATCGATTCAAAGTAAAGATATTTATGATAAATATTATATATATGAAAAGGTAGGCAATAATTATTTATTTATGATGGAGTCTGAAGATTTTCAAGTTACATCTAAGAATTTTAAAATTGATAATGAATATTATGCGGAAGGATATGTTAAGAAGGATGATCAATTTATCTTAAGTGGAATATCCGATAAAATTAAATGCACCTTATTTAATAAAAATAAAGGTAAAAATTTAATATCAATTATTGTTCCTATTTATAATAGTGAAAAGTTTTTATCTAGGTGTGTAGATTCTATATTAGTTTCTAATTTTAAAGATATGGAAGTATTATTAATAGATGATGGCTCTAAAGATAAAAGTCCAGAAATAGCTGATTGGTATTCTAAAGAATACGGGGATTTTATTAAAACTATTCATAAAGAAAACGAAGGGGTTTCTTATACAAGAAATAAAGGAATAGAACTTGCAACTTCGGATTATATAGCTTTTGTGGATAACGATGATATTGTTCATCCATATATGCATTATAATTTATATAAAGCAGCTATAGCTTATGATTTAGATATAGCAATTGGAAAAACTATTATTAGGAATAAACCATATGATTATTCTATTTGTCTTTCTTTAAATAATGATGAGTGTTTAATATACGATTATGACAAGATGTTTTATGAAAAGAATCATGTGACTTTTGATAATATTTATTTTGTGGCTGTGTGGAATAAGATAATTAAATCATCTATTGTGAAAGATCATCCTTTTCCTTTATTTAATCATTATGAAGATACTTATTTTACTAGAAACATATATAGTTATCTAGATAAGTTTGGATTTGTATCTGATGCTTATTATGTTTGGGATAAGAGGATTCAAGGTACTGTAGGTACAGCGACTAATAGTTATAAATCTAAAGACGATGATCGTTTAAGGTTACATAGAGAATTTAGAGATGCGACTTTTTACTGTGTAGAAAATGGTAATAAAGATAGAATAGATAATTTAGTCTATGACTCTATTAAAGAAGCTTATGATTTTATGAAAACAAACGATCTATTAGATAAACATCCTGATATATGCGGTGTATATAATGAAGCTATTTATAATTATGGTAAAAAATATAATGTCTTAAAGAATAAATATTTAAAAGAGAATAAAGAAGTATTCAATTATACTAAAAAAGTTTTGTCTTTAAAAACCGAGTTATAACTCGGTCTTTTTTAATTTCTTTATACTTTTAGTATTTTATTATGATTTAATCTTAATTTAAAGTCTTACATCCTCTTTCGTATAGGAAGTTATTTATTTGAATTAGGTCATATATCTTTTCTTTAAAACAAAACCTAATTATTAAATCAAATTTGGTATTTTTAGGTAGGGAGTATGATGCACTTTCTAATAAATCTTCTATTTCTTCTTCGGATAATTTTAATGCAATACCTAATAAGATTACGGTTTCTTTACTTGGATGATAATCCCTATTACTTCTTATTTTACTAAATAATCTTCTATCTATACCTACTATATTATATACATCTGAATCTTTTAATTCTTTTTGATCAATATAGTCAAATAATTTAGATTGGAAAGTTTCATTGTCGTAGTTATCTTCAATATAATCATTTATATTTTTCGAACGAAAAAAAACATTACCATTAGATATAGAACTAGTTTCATAAAATTCCATATCTTCAAAAGTAGTTTCTTTTGATTTAAACATTCTTTTAAATAAAGAATCTTTTGACTCTTTTAGATGTTTATTTAAATATCTATCTAACTTTCTTTCTACATTCATAATTGTCCCCTCCCATGCGACCAATTAGTTTTTAAACTTTAGTATTATTATATCAGAAAAGGAGAGATGATAATATGGAAAAAAAGAAAAAGATGCTGGATGTAATCTTTATCTTGGACCGAAGTGGTTCTATGAGTGGTAGTGAGGAGAATACTATATCTAGTTTTAATGAATATTTAGAAAAGGAAAGACATAACGATTTTAAAACAAATATTACTACTGTTTTATTCAGTGACGATTTTGAATATCTATATAAAAGAGATGATGTGAAAGACGTTAGAAAACTTACACGTAAGGAGTATTATGTTAATGGCTGTACAGCTCTTTATGATGCGATTGGTAGTTCTATTAATTATATAGATAACTGTGATACCGATAAAGTAATGTTTATAATTATTACTGATGGTTATGAGAATGCTTCTAGAGAATTTAATCAGAAGATGGTTAAAAAAATGATTAAGAAACATTCTAAATACGAATTTATATACATCGGTGCGGATATCGATAGCTATGAAGCCGGAAGTGAAATTGGAATAGCTAAAGATAATATAGCTAATTATAAAAAAAGTAAAAGAGGTTTATCACTTTTATTTAAATCTATAGGTAATTTTGAAGACTCTATGATGGATGAAGGAGAAGTTTGTTATGACAGAAGTATGTGGAAAAAAGAACTAGATGATTACATCGATGACAATATGGAATAAACTACCACTTAAAAAAGCGATTTTATAAGTCGCTTTTTATTTTGTAATAGCTGAATGAATTGTTCCCATTCCAACAAATATCGCTATGCTTAGTGCTGCAGTTATGGTTATTTTTTCAGTTTCAGTTAATTCATTGTTTACTTCTTCAGTATTACTTTCTTCATTAGTTTCTTCTATATTACTATCTTCTTCATCTTCTTCGTAGTATTCATCATTATTATTGTTTTGGTAATAATGATTGTTAGAATAAGTTCTACAGCCTCCGTGCCATGAGCAGCATCCACGGTGACAATCTGTACATGTTGGACTTTCTGTTCCATCATTACACATAATATTAGCTTTTACATTTAATGGAATAATAACAAGTAATAGTAATAATACACAATTCTTTATTTTCATATATAACTCCCACACTATTTTATAAATATATTACTTTTTATATAATTATTCTTTCTTTGGTTCATTATATCACTTGTTTTTGTTATTGTACTATTTTTATGCAATTTATTTTTTTATAATGTGCATTCTCTTCAGGGGGCCCACAAATTAAACGAGTTACTTCTTATACAATAATTTAAATCCCTTATAAAATAAGACTTTATGGCACTATTAAGTTTTTATAATTTATAATAATTTATATAGGTGTTAATGTAAAAGTTAATGTAAAAATAAAAAAACAGTGATTAAACAAATTAATCTCTGTTTTTTATCACTTTTTAACATATTCTACACAATATTAAATTTTTAATTTATTGATTAATAATCTAAAGTAATACTTATACAGTTCATTACTATTTATTCTATTAAATACTATTTCTCTTTTATTATTCAATTGTTCCTTTAATTCAGATATATTATCAATCTTATCACCGCATATCTCCTTTATTATTTTAGCAAGTGGAGAAATGATTCCTAATGTTTCAAATATATCATCTTCATTTACCATACTAGAATATTTTTCTACTTGCTTAAATATTCTATTTTGTAAAATGGTGTATTCTTGTTCTGAAAATGGTTTGTTTTTATCAAAAATATTTTTTAATAATAATATGCCCGGAACATAAACATTTTCTATATAATTATTAACCATATAAAAACTATAATTATATAAATTATTTAATTTTTGTTCAAATAGTGAATCATCTTTAGAATATTTAAAAAGAAAATCTCGACCTTTTTTTACTATAAACTTAATTTTATCATTTCGCGTTGTATTGATAAGATTTATTCCATACGATAAAATTTGAAACTGGCTAGTTGGCAATGCCCCATATGAAACCGGTTTTTTGTATTCTTTTATGTATAAATTAAATATTGATTCTCTAATCTTATTTGATGGTTCATAATCATTTTTATTCTCGCTAATTATTTTTTTTATTTCTGAAATTAAAGCATTGTATGTTGTCTCAAAAAATTTTATTATATTATCTACCTTCAACATAAATGGTAAATAAATGTATTTAATTTCATCATATGTCATTCCATATGTATGCATTATCTCATCTAATTTTTGTTGTTTATTAGTGTCTGTAAGCTGTTCATTGTTTATTATTTCGTATTCATCCTTATTACAATCCATGTTAATCCATAAATTATCTAAATTAATATATTTATCATCTTTATTATAGTCATTCTTATTACCATAATATACAACTTCTCCAACTTTGTATTTACCTAACCTTCCAGCTCTTCCAACTAAATTCCAAAATTCAAATCCAGAAAGATCTTTTGTACCAATTTTTTTTGAAGTTATAATCAATCTTTTTGTTGAAGTGTTAACACCTTCAAGAAGAGTTGATGTAGCAAACAAAATCATTGTTTCATCAGAATTATTATAAGAATTAATAACATATTCTTTTATAAATGATGGAAGTTCATTATAATGGATTCCGATTCCTTTCTTTAATGCACTTATGACATTCCACTCATCAATCCATTCTTTTCCATATTCATCTTCAATATATTTAATTAATTCTTTATTTTTATCATCAATATCTATATTTTTTGAAAAATCATCTATAGTACTCAACAATTCGTTCTTTGAAGAAAAATAAATAAGCGTTTTTTCATTATCATTTATACTTTTTGATAAAGTTTCATAATTTATATTTTTTGTTCCTTCATAAAATAAATCAACAGCAATTGGAGAATAATCATATTTTAATTCTTTATATTCTTTGACGTCTGGTATATCTATTTTTTTTATAAATGGCCCTAAAAATACGTATTGTTTTGCTATTTTCAATGCAGACAAATATGCTAATGACATGCTATACATTCTCTCTGTATTATTTTCATTTTGTAGTTTATAAATCTCATCAATTACTAATAAATCTATATTAAATTGACTCTTTTCAGCTTTGGAAAAGTATTCTACAAATCTTTCGTGTGTTAAAATCATACAATATTGATCATATTGATTAGTATCACTACAATTAGTTAAAATTATATGTTTATCCAAGCAATTATTTATTTTTTCAAGATATTCATTTCTTAAAGCTAATGTTGGAACAATGATAACAATTTTATTAATTTTCTTTTTGTTTCTAGCAATATATTCAAATATTGATGCTGTTTTACCAAAACTTGTTGGGGCACTAACAATTAAATTTTCTCCAGATTCCAACAACTGTAAGACCTTATATTGATATGGATGCAAAACAAACTCATTCACCTTTGATTTCGCAATATTCTTATAATTTTCAAATATGGGATCAATTGTTTCTTGTTCATATAAATATGGCGTTAGACCATATTTATTTAAAACAACTTGAAACGCTAAATTATTCTTATACTGGTTTTTATCTATTTCACGAATTAATATTTCCCTCTGGTCATTTTCATCTATTTTAAAGATACCTTTTTCATTATCATTCATATTCTATAATCATCTCTTCCACTCTTTTTATAAAATCATTTTTATTTTTAATTGGTAAGGTAACACAATTTATTTCTATATCTTTAAAATTAATTTTTTTTCTAAATTCATTTACTTTGTTAGTAATAAATTCATAATCATATTTTTCTCCATGTGCAACAAAAAAAACAAGCGCGACATTATATAACTTTTCTTCTTTTTTTAAATTAAAGAAAGAAAGGGTTTTATTTATTGTCGTCTTCATTCCAAATTCAGCAAATTTTCGTTTTATTTTTTCACTACTTCTAATATCATTATATCGCTGTGCTAGTAATTGACACTCCTCATTCATTTTAAAATCCATCAAATCCAATTCATCAGTATGCTGTTGCAACCCTAAATCAATATTATTTGTTAATTTAGATTCACCATAAAACATTGTATTAGTTTTCTCATTAAAATGAACTGTATCTATTCCAAATACTTTCATATTTCTACTTGTTGTTTGAGCTAATTTAGTAACAAACACACTTGCATTAAATTTTTCTTCTATAATTTTTGATAATATTATTTCTGCAATTACATCATAACCATTTATATTATTATCAAGATATTGATCAAACTTTTCTTCCCAATCTTTTTTATTAATATCTATTTTTTCACCATTTAGTTTTGCTCTTTTTGACTTACATATTTTTTTCTTAATATCTTTTGGAACATTATCACGAATATATTCTTTTTTCAAATTTTTTATCAAACTTATCAATTGATGTATCGGATATAATTTTTTAAAATCTTCAACTGGCTCATCTAGAAAATTTGTTACATACTTATATAATTCTTTATCTTGAAATATTGACTTTATAATATATTTATTAAATTCCTCATTATCTATTTTTATATGTTTATATTGTATATGATTTTTATCATCTTCAATAATTTCAAATTGGTCGGAAAACATTTTATCACCTACTACAAAAAAAGTTTAATCTTATAAGATTAAACTTAAATACTGTTAAAAGTATATCATAATTTTATAAATAAGACAATTTCTAGGCATGTACTTATAAACTATTCTGCACTATCTTCTTCAATATTAGATAATAGTTTTCGTTTAACTTCTTTTTCATCAAACACTTCTCTATGTCTTTTCAAGTACTCTTTTCTTTTGTCATTAAGTATTGCCTTGAATACTCTTTCTGTAAGTTTTAGTTCTTGAATTAGTTTATATTCATTTTTTAGCAGATATGAAAATACTATTTCTCCATCATCAGATATAGTAATAAGATGTTTGTCAAATAAAGCATCTGCATTAGCAATCATTAAAATACCATTATTGATGTCGAAAGCTTCTTCTACAGAGCATTCGTTAAATGCCTTTATGTGTGAAGCTCTAAATAGCGTACCCACACTAGAGAAATTAGCAGTAATATAAGTCAATGGGCAAAATATTTCATCATCTGTTGTGGTATAACTCATCATCTCATCGGCCAATAAATTTCTCCACTTATTTTGATTTTTACGAGTTTTTTCTGCCTCACCAGAACTTAATTCATCTTTCTTTAATAAATTAAATAATTCTTGTTTGTTACTATCACTTAAGAATTTTTCCCATGTAGCATTACTTTCACCAATTAAAGTAAAGAATCTTGGATTTTTATCTAACATTATATATATTTCTTTTTTATCTTCTTTTCTTCTTAGTAATATATTTAATGTATCACTTTTAAAAATAGATCTTCTTAAATTTTTAAATACTTCATCATCTGATGTTCCTAGTCCATGAATTGCATGAGTCAATTGTATTGGTGTAAATTCGCCAGACAATTCTATTTTATATCTATCATATTTCCATGATAATGGATGTTTATCTAATTTTTCAAATACCTTTTTAGTATAATCTATATCGAAGTATTTCAATGTATCATTTACTAGATATACATCTGCATAGTTATTAACGATAGGATGTTCATGTTGACTTGATTGTGAACCTTTCCTTCTTTGTAATTGTGGCATACCAATAAACTCATAAAAATCGCTTGGAACAAATATGTTAGATTGTTTTGCATTTTCAAACTCTTTATTTCTAACTTGTTCAATTTCTTTCATTTCTGAAACTGAAAGATAATATAAATAGTTTTTATCAATTGATTCGTTAGGACCATTTCGTTTTCCAGAATTTAATAAATCAGAATGAGTTATACTTTTTACAATTAACATATAGTCCCAATCTGGTTGACTTCTCATCAAATTGGCAATTGAATCAGATTTATTTGCTAAGTATTCATAAATTTTATCTATTTCTTTTATTACAGGATTTCTTGAAGCCACATTACCACTCTCCAATCTTATTTTTTTCTATGTAATCAAACAATTCTTTTGCAACTGCATATATTACATTTATTGTGACTGCATTACCGAATTGTTTATATGCTTGTGTATCAGATACTACTTGTTTCCAATCACTTGGAAATCCTTGAAGTTTTCTGCATTCGTTAGGGGTTAGCTTTCTAATATTTGTCTTATTCTCATTACAATATTTTTCATGGTTTTTAATATCTGTATAATAATTATCTTGACTAGCTCTATGCATCTTATGCATAGTTGCTGTTAATGTCTTACATATATCTTGATCTATAGTTGGTTTAACGATATACCCTTTTGTTCCTTTTCCTAAAATAGTTCCAATCATATTTGTACTAATAAAATATTTTTCTTCTACATCTTCATCTAAGAAGTCTTTAGCTGTACATGTTAATATTTGTTTTTCTGGATATGTGAATGGTTCATCATTAAAATATTTTTTGTTTATTGCTACAATTATGGCTCTGTTTCTTCTTTGAGGAATACCATAATCTTGTGAATTTAAAACTTGGTAATATACTTTATATCCAAGTTCCTCAAGCTCTTTTCTCATTCTTGAAAATGTTTTACCCTTATCATGATTTAATAAATTCTTAACATTTTCTAATACAGCAACTTTTGTATCATGTTTTTTTAGTATTTCTTTTATTGTAAAAAATAGTGTCCCCCTTTCATCATCAAATCCTTTTAATTTACCAAGTGTTGAAAATGGTTGGCAAGGAAATCCTGCAACTAAAATATCATGTTTTGGTATATCATCAAGATGTTCATTGATATCACCAAGAACTATATTATTACTAACATTTGCTTTAAATGTTTCTACACAATATTTATCAAAATCATTTGCCCAGATTAAATCAAAGCCAGCATTCGAAAATGCAATATCAAATCCACCTATTCCAGCAAACAAACTTACTGTTTTATATTTATATTTTTCATGATTAATTCTTTCCATTTTTTCCTCCAATAAATTCAACATTTTTAAGTATTGCTATCAATACATCAACAACAATTGAATTTCCACTTTGTTTTAATGCTTGTGCCTTTGATACAACAATTTTAAAACTATCAGGAAATCCCATCAATCTATATGTTTCTCTTACTGTTAATGCCCTTATCTTACCATTAGTTGTAACATAATTATTAACACTAGCTCTATGACTATTACCTTGTGTAGATAATAATGCTCTCGCAATAGGTAAATCAATTTCAGCATCATGATGCATAAAATTTTTAGTTCCCGGGCATAAAACATATTTTTTTAATTTTTCTGATAGATAATATTTTTCTTCGGGTTCTTCACCAACTTTTTCTGTTATTATTAATTTACCATTTTTATTAACTAGATTTCCCTCTTTATTATTTTCTACCAAAAAATCTTGCATAGTATATTTTAATTTTTGTGGACTTGGAAATTCAAACTTTTCACCATCTTTTTTGTTTTTAAATCCAACAACATATAATCTTCTCCTACTTTGAGGTATTCCATAATCTTTTGCATTTAATATTGCCCATTTGTAATAGTATCCTAATTCACCAAAGATGTTTTGCATTACTTTCCAAGTGTTTCCCTTATCATGAGTTAGTACACCATATACATTTTCATAAATAAACATTCTAGGTTGTATTTCTTTTACTAATCTAGCAAAATCATAAAATAACGTACCTCTTGCGTCTTCAAATCCTCCTCTTGCACCAGCAATTGAAAAGCTTTGACAAGGTGATCCTCCAACAAATAGATCTACTTTGTTTTTAAAATCAGTACCATCTAATAATTTAACATCATAAAAAAAGTTGTTATCTTTCACTGAATAGTTTGCTAAATAGGCATCTTTAACAAAATTGTGTTTTCGGGTATTAGTGAAATATAAATTATCAACATATTCTTTTTTTTCTTTTATACTTTTCATTTTTCTTATTTTTTTCATTTCTTTTTCATAATTTATATCTATATTGATATCCCCATTATCACAAGCAAATTCTAATTCATAATTTATATTTAAACGTTCTAATGCTTGTTCGATTGCTTCTATTCCGCTAAAAACTGTTCCTAACTTAATCATAAAATCCCTCCAAGTTGACCTGCGTCTATTATAATTATACCACAAATTTGACCTGCGTCTACCCTTTTTAAAACTTTTTAATAATATATACAAATCATACAATATAAATAATTTTTAAAAATTATTATTAATAATTAAAGATGTAAATTATAAAAAAGATAATTCTAACAATATAAAGGAAAATAATAACATATAATATAGTTGTTAAAAAATTATCAACTATGATAAAATTTGAATCATTATTTTTTATTCAAAATGATATGTATCATCCTCTTTTACCATAAACATATCTTTATATACTAGTAGTTTTATTTTACTATTTATTTTATATGGCTTTTTAATATCTCCTAGTTGATAGAGAATAAATCTTGGACCATCATTTGTTGTAACTCTTAATTTTACTATTTGAGCAGGCATTTCATTTATTAATAGATTGTCATTCATATATCCATATACTGTTGCTTCTATTTCTTTTCCTTTTGTTTTTACAAGATTATATCTAATAAATGTTCTTAAAGCTATTATAAATGCTACTACTCCGATAATTGCAAATATACTGCTAAAAAGTATTACTGATAAAGTATCGCTTGAATTAGTTAATATGAATATTATTGGAAAAATAAATCCAAAGAACCCAAATGAAACTGCAAATATCATAGGAAACCAAGTGTTCCAAAAATTTTTATTTGCTTCTTTGCATTTTATTACTGGATATTCCATGTTTGCTTCTGATGAATCTAGACCTGTTAAATTTCGGCAGTATGGACATACTTCTGATGTTATTTGTGCTCCACAATTCGGGCATTTTTTATTTGTATCTTTCATATTATCACCTATTTTTATTATATCAAAAAAATATATTTATTAAAAAGAGTTATTTTTAAATATTGTTATTAATAAGTAATTATATTACTAATTTATAAAAAAGACAAAGGTTTATTTCTTTGTCTTTAATAGTAATTATTTATGGTATTTATAAAAGTGTTAAGGCTCTAAAGTATAGTATAAAGTATTATAAACAATATCTTCAATTGTTTCTGTTCCTTTAACTATTATAGCTCCTTCCTCTATTTGGGTTATTTTATTTTCTTTTTCAAGTGGTGCGTTTTCTCCTTTAATTATACCATCATATATAGATATATTTACAGTTGATGTTAAACCATATATCTTTCCTTGTATTACTGGTTTTTGAATATTATATGTTCCATCTTTAGAACCAATTACTAATTGATTTGCATTACTTATAGCGTGCTGATTTTTAGAAATAATTGTTCCTCCAGTTATGGTTATATTTCCTCCAGCTTTACTTGTGTTTTGAACAGTAGCTCTTTGATTAGATGATGATTCTAGATATGCATCATCAGAAATTAGTAATGTTCCTCCATCATTATATATTGCCTGTCTTGTTCCAGTTGCTATAACTTTTGCATTTTCTATGGTTAAAGTAGCATCTTGATTATTATTTATGGCTCCACTTCCAGCAGAACAAGTTACTGTTCCATTTGTTATTTTAAGAGTTCCATTATTTTCTATTACAGTAGAGCTTGAATTACTGATAGTGTGATTTTGAAGGTTAAATATTATATTTTTACCAGCGCTTATAGATAAAGAATCTGATATATCTTTTATTAATTTGATTGTTTTTGGTTCACTTGTACTTTGAACAGCATTTATAGCATCCTGCATAGATTCATAGTGTATTCCATCTACTTCTGCGACAGGATCAACTATCCATTTAGCGTATAATGTCATATCACTATCTATTGGAATTAATGGTGTTATTTGAGTAGAATAATCAGTATCTGTATACCATCCAGCGAATGCGTAATTGTCTTTACTTGGAATTGGCATTATATCTATTGTTTTACCATCTTCAATTTGGATACTATCAATATTTGTTCCACCAACTGAGTCAAATGTTATTGTATATTTGTCGGCGTTTGGATTATATGGTTTTATTAATTCTAAAGGTACTTCTATTACTGGACGAGCAGCATCTTTACTAGCTGAGGTTACAGTTAGAACATTTCTAGTTGTAGAGAATATTCTTCTTAATTCATCTCCAGATTTTTCAATCCATAAAGCTGTTCTACCAGTTGTTGGAGATACATATCTTGTATTTTCTAGTATGAAATTACATGAATCTAATGCTCCTTCTTTAGTAAAATCTTTATCACCACATGCGGCTACTAAATCATCATACTGGATGAATCTCGCGGCTTTTCCATTACTCATTTCTGGCATGTTTTTCCACTGATCTACTGTAGGTAATTTTTCTATAGCTTCATCGTAGACAAATATATTTTCGGCTTTTTGACCTGCTTCTCCTTCAAAGTTTGAATGAGATATTAATACTGCATTTTCACCTTTTGTTCTTAATAGGTAAAATCTTTCTGTTTCTTGGCTAAAGTTACCATCTCCATCGACATCACAGTCATAGGCAAAGCCTGGTGATAATTCATCTGAATTTGGTTTTTGACCAAAGACTATAGTTTGATTATTAGTGTATCCTGACGAAATACATCCTCCATTAGTTTTACAAGTTGATTTATGTAGGGTTCTAGCTGGAACACATTTATAGTTTTCCCATTTAGCATGATAAGTTACATTTCCTGTTACAGTTACTGGTTCAGTTACTTTAGTTTCATAGTTTTCATCAGTGTACCATCCGGCAAATGTATATCCTGTTTTTGATGTTGTTGGAAGTGTGTCTATTTGTTGATTGTAATCTTTAGTTATAGAATCAACTTCTACTCCTCCATGTGTATTAAATGATACTGTATATTTCTTTGGTTTATATATTGGATATATTTCAGTATCTTCAACTATTTCAAATACTAAAGTTTTATTTGTGGAATTATTTGACCATTTTTCAAAGTCATAATGTTCTTTGTCTTTAGCTTTTAAGGTAATTTCTGTTTTATATGGGTATTTTGGCTCAGTAAATGTTGTTTCAACATCTTCTGTAACTATTAAACTATATGTTTCTCTTTCATATTCGTACTCTATAAATGAAGTACCATCACCTTTGATTGTTAATGATTTTTGTGCTGGATTTATAAATCCTGTTTTAGGTTTAAAGGCTGGATAAACAGTAGTGCCTGCCGCTCCAGTTAGATTTTCTATCTCTTCTTCATAGGTTCCCGTTAATGTTTTATATTTATGGATTACTTTATAGCTTATGTTTGGGTTTACAGAATAATGAGCAGTGTATGTTTTGTTTCCAGTTGAACCTTTTTCTATCGTTACTCTAGTTTGAAGATTTTCTCCGTTACTACCTGTCCATCCGGTAAATGTGTAACCTGGTTTTTCTGGATTTATTAAATCAAATGAATCTGTTTCAACATTATATTTATCTGGATTTCCCAGTGCGGATCCTCCATCTAAGTTATACGTGATATCATAATTTAATAGTTTATATTTTGCGATTACATCTATATCTTGAGTTAACGGAGCATCAAAATTATATACTTCATCACCTACGTACCAATTTTCAAATTCATAACCTGGTATTTCTATAGTTGCTGGTTTTTGCGGAATTGTATTATAATCTATTAATTCGGTTGTTTTTTCACCATTAACTATTGTATTTATTGCGACTTTGTCTAATAATTTAATACTACCATTTAATGTTATTGTTAAGCTTGCTGATACAGCTTTAGTTAATACTGGTGTCATTAATAAAGCTATGACAAGTAATTTTTTTATTTTTTTATTTTTTATTATGATTAATAGTCCTGAAGATGATATTATTAGTAATCCTAAATATACTATTATATTGTCATTAGTTTTAGGATTAACATTTATATCATTTATTATTATTTGTCCATTTTCATTTTCAGCAATAATCGATATTATTACTTCTAGGTTTTGATTTCGATCATTTATATTTGTTACTCCACTTATATACGTTGCTTTAAGTGAAATATCAATCGTACTATGAGGCGAAATTATTTGATTTTCTTGATAATTATATTCATATTTTATATTATTGTTTTCACTATTGTCATTAACATATTTTAATTTGTATTGTGTATCTGTGGTATTTTTTATCGTAAGTTTAAAATTTACATAACCATTTACCTTATGATAAGTTACATCTGTTTTTAAATTATTTTCTTTAAAATCTAGAATTGTAGCTTCTACATCATCTGATTTTCCATCAATTAAGGCATTAGTTAAAATTAGTGGTGGTTCTTCAGCTAATCCTTTTCCGATTCCAAAAATTGAAATACATATACAAATTATTAAAATAATTGAAATTATGTGTTTAAAAAAATGTCTTTTCATTTTTATCACTTACTTTCTATTATCCCATAATAATTTTATCAGTTTAATACTTATCAGTCAAGAACACAAAAATAACATAATTCAAATTTACATATTTTTAACATGTGTTATAATAGATAGGGTGATGATATGATTCAAAACGATAAACACTCTTTAAAAGAAAAAATATTTGGCTTTATTTTTATATTTTGGTTTATCGCATCTATTGTAGGGATATTTGTAGTTTCCTCTTTACATAATATTCCTCTATTGATATTTATTTTTGGACAGTATTTTTATGTTTTTGGTTTAATTAGTATTTATAATACCGGGATAGGAGGTCCTTTTGTACATTTCTTAGTTGGATATTCTTTAATGGTCGGTATAGTAATATCTAATAAATATGATTTTTTAGTAAGCCAATTTTCTGATTTTTCTTTTAGATTATGTTTACCATATATATTGATTTTAGTTTTATCTATAATTAGTTTTATTTTACTTATTATATTTAATTTTAAACTTAATAAAAAGATATATTACTGGCTATTTTTAGGAGCTAATTTATTATCAGCTATTATATTATTTATTTTATGTTTATAGTTTATTTAACTGAAATATTATTTTATAAATAAAAAAACTTAATAAAAAAGTTTTTATTTACCGATTATATCCCAAGAAGTAATAATACCTTTTACTTCTTCTTTTTTTGATCCTGTTTCGGTTACCATTACGCAAGATAGTTTTTTTCCATCTTTAAACTTTTTTATAAAGTTTTTAATTACTGTATCATAAAGTATATTTTCAGAAACAAATTCGACTATTTCATTGCTTTTTTCAATGTCTATACATTTTTTAATATCATTAAAAGTTGTTGTTTCATCTACTATGATTTTTTTATTCTGCATTATATATTGAAATAATGAATTCTCACTGAATATTCCGACTAATTTGTTATTTGAATATATTGGAATATGAGTATATGATTTTTCATTCATCTCTCTCATAGTCGGTAATACTTTATCATTTATTTTTTTATAATAAATTTTGGTAGTTGCTTTTTCTAGTACTTTATATGGATGTTTTGCTTCATATAGTATATCTCTAAATTTTTCTATCGTCTTGTCGGTTACTGTATAATAATCTTTATTAATGTTATGGCTTTTAAGGTTTCTAATACATCTAGCAAAATTAATAAATTCATATTCTTTGTAATATGGGTTAAATTTTTTATCTCTTAATTTTTTTATAGCTTTTGATATCTTTTCTTTTTTTTGATAGTAAGTATCTTTGGGGTTTATTTCTATTCTTGCTCTTTTAAGTGTTACTGTTTCAAATTCAATAAATAAGTTTGTAAGTGTATCGATATTATTCATTTTTATCAATTCCTTTCTTTTTTAATATTTCTTTAAATTCTTCTATACTTTTCATGATGCCATTTTTATCAGCATAATAACACATGGTTGCACTTTCGATTATAAACAGTTCTTTCTTTTTAAGACAAACTCCAAATGGATAAGAACTTTCAATCATAGTTTGTCTATCTAATAATATGTTATCTTTAAAATTTAAAGATTTCATGTAATTATAAAAGTTTCCTCTTTCAATTACTCCGTAAGCTTTTATAAAATAATCAATTTTCATTTTCATCACTTCCGTTTGTTTAGATTATAACACCGAATTTTTAAATAATACATTTTTTTGCACGAAATATTAAGTTTTTTTAAAATTTATTAAAAAAAATCCAAGATTTATGATGTGAACCCCAAATAGGAGACATCAAATAAAAAACTCAATTAAAAACCAAGGGCGAACGTAGTGAGTTCATCTAGACCCTTGATTTTTATTATGTAATTATAATAGTTATTCAAATAAAACTTGTCTTTATTTGTTATTAATTAATTCTTATTATTAACTTTCTTTCCTTTAATTCTAGTTGTATTATAAAATTCTATCCATTCTTCAACTAGAATTATGTAATTTTGTAAAGATGTGATATTATTATTATACAAAGTTTCCTTTTTAAGGAGAGAGTGCCAACTCTCAATTGGTGAGTCATCTATTGGAGTACCTTTTCGAGCCATAGAAATGGTTATACCATTAGATTCACAAATTGCTTTGTATTCATTAGATGTATATTGGAAACCTTGATCACTGTGAATGATAAGCCCATGTACATCTTTTCTTTTGGCTATTGCTTCATTTAAAGTATCCATAACAAGCTTATTATCGTTTCGCTTAGATATTTTATAAGCAATTACTTTTCTATCATATAAATCAATTATTGTTGATAAATAAGCTCTAGAGCCTTTAAATATAAGATAAGTTACATCTGTATCCCAAACCTTATTTGGTTCATCAGTAGTAAAATTTCTGTTTAATAAATTTGGTTTAACATTCTCTTCAATTCTTTCATTTTTATTTTTCTTTTTTGCTTTTCTAATATATTCAGCCATCAAATTATATTTTTTCATTATTCTTAAAACCTTCTTTCCATTCATAACTTTTCGATATTTTCTGTTGATACCTTCCACAATTCTACGATAACCATATGTACCTTTAGATTCATCAAATATTTCTTTTATAATTAGATAATCATAATAATCAGGATCTTCTTTATTTCTATATTTATAATAAGTTTTGGGACTTATATTAAGTACGGCACACATGTTATATAACTTATAATCATCTCTATACAGATTAATAAAAGTTATTTTCTCTCTCGTTGTGCCTTGAGGAAGGCCTGGTATTTTTTTAGTATTTCATATCTTTCTTTGTAATCTTCCTTAGTCAAATTTTTTTCTTTAGGGCGCCCACGTTTTTGACCAACACCAAGATATAGTTCTGGGTGATTAATTTTTCTAGCCCATGTTTTTATAGTACCTGCCGGTATGTTATATCTTTCGGACAATTCTTTAACATTCTTTTTTATTTTGTATTCTTCTAATATCTCCTCTTTAATGCTTGCTTGGTTATCATAATTGTTGAACTTTTGACCTTTTGAAGCCATGATAAAACACCTCCTTTCGGAAGTGTATTTTATCATATTTTTTAAACTGGTTTTTTATTTTGTGTCTACTCTAAAGGGTGCATTCCATTTAATCTCTTGGATTTAATTTATTTTCATATTTTCTTCTTTCCTGAGTATTTAATATTTTCTTTCTTAATCTATAGTTTAATGGAGTTACTTCAACTAATTCATCTTCATTAATATAATCTAAACAAACTTCTAAACTCATTTCTCTAGGTCTTTTTAATACTACTGTGTGGTCTTTATTGGCACTTCTCGTATTAGTTAAATTTTTACCTTTGGTAACATTTACGGCTAAATCATTTTCGTGATTGTTTTCTCCAACTATCATACCTTCATATACTTCAGTACCAGGTTCGATAAACATTACTCCTCTATCTTCTAAAGATCCTAAGGCATAAGCTGTCGATTTACCATTATCTATTGAAACTAATACTCCTTGTTTTCTTTTACCTACAGCATTTGTAGTCATAGGTTCATATGATGAGAATGTATGACTTATTATTCCATATCCTTTAGTTAAGGTCATGAATTCAGTCATAAATCCTATTAATCCTCTAGATGGTACTATGTAATGAAGTCTGGTTTGATTTTCTCTTGATTCCATATCTTTCATAGTACCACCACGTAAACCTAATAGCTCTATAACGCTTCCAACATATTCTTCTGGAACGTCTGCCCTAACATCTTCAAATGGTTCACATAAAGTTCCATCTATTTCTTTAGTTATTATCTGTGGTTTTGATACTTGAAGTTCATATCCTTCTCTTCGCATATTTTCTATTAATATAGATAGGTGTAGTTCTCCTCTTCCTGATACTATCCATGATTCTGAGTCTAATTGTTTAACTTTTAAAGATACATCTCTTTCAGTTTCTTTTAATAGTCTTTCTTCTATTTTTCTTGCGGTTATTAATTTTCCTTCTCTTCCATTAAATGGTGATGTATTAACACCAAATGTCATTTGAAGAGTTGGCTCATCTATTCTAAGAGTTGGTAGGGCTTCTTCTTTACCTATTTCACATACTGTCTCACCAACTGATATATCAGGTAGTCCAGCAATTGCGACTATATCTCCTGCATGTGCTTCGTTTACCTCTATTTTGTTTAGTCCTAAGTATCCAAATATTTTTTGTACTCTAAACTGTTTAATACTACCATCTAATCTGACACATGATACCATACTATTTAGTTTTAAAGTTCCTCTTTTGACAAGTCCGATTCCAATTCTTCCAACATAATCATTATAATCTAATAAGGCTGGTTGGAATTGCAAAGATCCTTCTTCATTTACATTAGGTTCTGGGATTGTGTTTATTACAGTATCTAATATTGGATCCATTGTTTCTTTTTGAGTTGATACATCTGGATCTAAACTACATGTTCCAGATATAGCTGATGCGTATATTACTGGAAATTCTAGTTGTTCTAGTGATGCACCTAATTCGATAAATAGATCCATTACTTCATCGACTACTTCTTTAGGTCTAGCTGAATCTTTATCGACTTTGTTAACTACTACTATTGGAGTTACTCCAGCTTCTAATGCTTTTTTAAGGACAAATCTAGTTTGAGGCATGGTTCCCTCGTAAGCGTCGATTATTAATAATACTCCGTCTACCATATTCATGATACGTTCTACTTCTCCACCAAAGTCGGCGTGTCCTGGGGTATCTAAGATATTAATTTTGTAATCTTTATAATTGATAGCGGTAGTTTTAGCGAGTATGGTTATTCCTCTTTCTCTTTCAATATCGTTTGAATCCATAGCTCTAGTTTGAACATTTTCGTTATCTCTAAAAGTTCCAGATTGTTTTAAAAGTTGATCTACTAGTGTTGTTTTACCATGGTCGACATGGGCAATTATTGCGATATTTCTCTGTTTCATAATACTTCTCTCCCTTTTTTCACTCGTATGATTATAACACTTTAAAGGATAAAAGTAAAATTTTTACATTCTTGATATTTGTGATTAAACAATATATAATGATAATGGTGATACTATGAAGAAGTATATGACAATAATCACTTTAGTTTTATGTTTGACTATATTTCCTGTACAGGCAGAAAGTGTTAAATTCAGTAAGTGCATCGATGGAGATACTGCTGATTTAAGTATAGATGGTGAAGTTAAAAAAGTGAGATTTTTAGCTGTTGATACACCGGAGACTAAACATCCTACTAAAGGCGAAGAACCTTATGGTAAGGAAGCTAGTAATTTTACTTGTGAAGCTCTTAAGGGGGCTAAAAAAATAAAATTAGAATATGAAGATAAAAATAAAGAAGATAAGTATGGTAGAGTTTTAGCTTGGGTATTTACTGATGATGAATTATTACAAGCAAGACTTGTTAAAACTGGGCTTGCTAAAGTAGCTTATATATATGATGACTATAAATATACTGATGATCTTAAGGATTTAGAAAAAAAAGCTAAAAGTGAAAAACTTAGAATTTGGAATGATGATAAAGGTGAGGATATTCAGATTTGGACATTAGCTGCTGCGACTATTGTTGTTATAGTTATCTGTATATATGATAAGAAGTATAGAAGAAAAACTGTTAATAAAGTAAAAAATAAGATTAAAAAAGAAGCTGATAAAGAGATAAATAAATTATTTAAATGAGGTCCGTTTGGATCTTATTATTATATATATATTTATAAATCTTATCAGCTGGGTAATTTCCCATACTACAAAAGAACCAATGTATAAATCTCTTATAAATGATTCTCTTTTTGTAAAATAATTTGTTTTAGCAATTAGTCTTTGCCTTTTGGTAAGTATTTTTAAAATACTTAAATCATCAAAAGTTATTACCTTACATCTTTTTTCTACTTCTGAACAGGTAAACAATTTACATGTTAGATTACTCGTTTTGCAACCATTATTACTTTGATATAAACACCATCTACAACACCCATTGATGTTTCCGTCGTTTAATTTTTGCTGAACATAACATTTATTATTTTTAAAACCACATATATTTTTATTGTTATAATGGTTATCTATATTTTTACATGCAGTATCATATACGTATGTTATTCTCTCTTTTCTTTTTTTTATATTTAAGGCTTTTATTATTTGTTTTATGTTTTCATTATTCGATTCAAAGGTAACTTTTTTATAAAATAATGACCTATATAGAGGAAGTTTTTTATAAAACTTATATAGGTCTTTTTCATTATCAATTATTATTTTCATCTATCTTCTTTAAAATATGTTCTTAAAAGATAATCCATGGTTATTTTAACATCTGGAAATATAGGTATTCTTTCAAGTTCATTTCTAGTAAACCAACCTACCTCTGTACTTTCATCACTTATAACAAGGTCAGCTTCTGGATCATTTGGTGTTGCCGCATAGATTATATCGACAAATCTATCGCCATCTATCTTTCTATTACACTGAATACCTAGAGGTCTAATTAGGTCATCTTCCCTTGGAAAATGTTCTCCTATTAAAGTTATCTTTAAACCGGTTTCTTCATATACTTCTCTAACTGCAGCTTCTTCAGGGGTTTCATCATCTTCAATATGTCCACCTGGCTGAAGCCATTTATCATAATTGGCATGTTTTACTAGTAGTATTTTTTTGTTTTTTGGATTTATTATAAATGCAGATGCACAAAAATGTCTCATTATATCACCGGTTTTATTGTATCATTTAAAATATAATAAATCTAGTTTAATACGTTATATGTTTTATCTTTGACATTTTTTCCGTAAACTTTAAAGTTCTCTTCTAAATCGATTGTGGCTAATAATATTTCATTTAATTTATATCCTTTTACTTTTATTTCATGAAGTAGCCAATTTTCATCTTTATGAACATCTTTTAATGCTCTTTCGATTATTTGTCCATCTATTATTAGATTTACACATAGTCCTTTTCTATTTTGAATTAGTTTTAGATCTTTATTAGTTGGGTTTTGATTTTCAGGTTTTGGTAGAAAACTTATTTTTCCATTAGCTTCCATTAAAGCAAAATCGATATCAGATATATCAAAATATCCATTTATCCTTGCTTCCTCTAACAAATCATTAATATCAAATTTAGATTTTTTTAAACTATTATATAATATTTTTCCATCTTTAATTAATATGTTTGGATCTCCAATTATTAGTTTTCTTAGTCTTAAACTTTTCATGGTTATTAAAGATACTAAGTAAGCTACTAGTCCAAATACGATAACTGCTACTGTTCCATGAAGATATGATGAGTCTAAATTTATAGCCATTTCAGCTGCGAAGTTTCCAATTGATATTCCGATTACATAATCAAATAAACTAAATTGTGATACTTGTTTTTTTCCTATCATTTTTGTTACTAAAAAAAGTGTGACTAAAGAAACGATACATCTTAATATGACATCTAATAGATCAACTATTTCTTTTTCCATGAAATCACCACTTATATTTTGAACATTTATATATGAAAATATTCCATTATAAAAGAAGAAAATTACTTTCTTTTCTTCTTTATATTTTTCTTATCTATTACTATATCTGTTTTAGTTACTAATATTAATAATAGCACTGTTAGTATACCATATATTATATATCCAAGTTTTGGACTATGTAATACATATATTACAGATGCGGCAGCAAATAAAATATCTACTCCATAGATTATTAATACTGTAGCTTTATGAGAGAAGTTTTTATTTAATAGTTGATGATGAAGATGAGATTTATCTGGTTTAGATACTTTTTCACCTTTTAATAATCTTCTAATAATAGCAAGTACTGTATCTATTATTGGTATTGCGAATATTAGTAATGGTATTAATAATGAAGTGAGTGTTACACTCTTAAATCCTAATAAGGCAATTACGGCAATCATTAGTCCCATAAATAATGATCCTGAATCTCCAGCAAATATAGATGCGGGATGAAAATTATGAACTAAGAATCCTAAAACTGAACCTAACATAATAAATGTTAAAACAAAGTCTAATCCCATTTTCCCCATTATTAGTGATATGAGTCCAATGGTAGCAAAATATATAGCACTTATTCCAGCAGCTAGTCCATCTAGTCCATCGATTAAATTTATACAGTTTATACATCCTACAATAAAGAATATTGTTAATGGATATGAAAACATTCCAAAGTCTAGATACATTCCAAATACTGTTATATCTTGGATTAATAATTTACCATATATGGCAATTATCGATGCGGCAGCTAGCTGTGAGATAAATTTAACCGATGCTTTTAAAGGTTTTATATCATCTATCGTTCCAATTAAGACGATTATAAAACTTGCGATTAAAATTGAATTCATGGTACTACTTGGTTCTCCAAAAAGCATATAACCAAATAAGAAACCTAAGAATATTGCTAGCCCGCCTAATCTTGGCATCGGACTTGAATGAACTTTTCTTTTATTTGGAACATCTAAAGCTCCTACGTGTATGGCAACTTTTTTAATAAAAGGTACGATACAAGCAACGAATGCGAACGTGGTTATTATCATGAGTATTATTCTTGTAAAAGTATCTTCTCCCACTTCTCTTCACCTCTTGCTTATAATTTTATCATATTTTGAAGAAATTTGCTATTTTATGTGGATTTTCTTAAGTGAATTATAAAAAAACGGTTTATTCATATTCAAAACCGTCTTCTTTATCATATTCAAAAAATACTTTGTATGCTTTATAAGCATTGTATACATCAAATTTACTTGTTATTTCATAAGGTGAATGCATTGATAATACTGGAACTCCGCAGTCTAGAACATCTATTCCTCTATCGGCTAGAATATAGGCAATGGTTCCTCCACCACCTATTCCTATTTTTCCCATTTCAGACACTTGATATTTGATGTTATTTTCTTCAAATATCTGTCTTACATATCCCACATATTCGGCATTAGCATCAGAAGCTCCTCCTTTTGAGGCACTTCCAGTATATTTTATAATGGATATTCCATGATTTAAATATGATTCATTATTCTTTTCATATATATCTGGATAATTAGGATTGTAAGCTCCAGTAACATCAGCTGATAATAATTTAGAGTGATTAAATACTCTATTTAGGGTATTACCTTCGTCACCAATTGTCTTTTCTAATATTTTTTCTATAAAATATTCAAAGGTATGCGAATACATTCCGGTATTACCCATACTTCCGATTTCTTCCTTGTCAGCTAAGATACATACGCAAGTTCTGTTTGGATTTTCTATCGATAAAATCGCTTCTAAACTTGTGTAGGCACATACTCTATCATCTTGACCATATCCAGCAACTAAAGCTCTATCAAAACCTAAATCTCTAGCTTTCATTGCTGGAGTAAATTCTATTTCAGCACTTACGAAGTCTTCTTCTTTGATTCCATATTTTTCAAATAAAATATTTAATATATTTAATTTTACTCTCTCATCGATATCTCCTTCATAAGGAATACTACCAACTATTATATTTAAGTTTTCAGCTTCTATTCCATCTTTTAAAGATTTCTTTTCTTGTTTGCTGGCTAGATGTGGTAGTAAATCGGCAATGGTGAATATTGGATCGTTTTCATCTTCACCGATTTTAACATCTATTATATCATTTGTACTTTTAACTATAACACCGTGCATAGATAATGGAATATTTACCCATTGATATTTTTTTATCCCACCATAATAATGAGTTTTAAACATAGCAAGTTCATTATCTTCATATAATGGATTTGGTTTTAAATCTAGTCTAGGACTGTCGATGTGAGCTCCAATCATATTGAAGCCTTCTTCTGGACTTTTTTCACCTAGTATAGCAATATATATACTTTTATCTCTATTTATGTAATATATTTTTTGTCCTGCTTTTAGTTCATCATATTCATCGATGTTTACAAAATGATTTTGTTTTAGTTTTTCTTCTATTGCTTTTATACATTCTCGTTCAGTTTTATTTTCACTTATGAAATTTTTATATTTTTCATTAAAGTCAAATATTTGTTTTTTTTCTTTTTCTTCTATACTATCCCATGCATTTTTATTTGTTTTAAATAATTTTTCTTTTAATTTTTTTGCATCCATAAGACACCCCTTTCCAGTTATATTATGTTCTAATAATTTTTATTTAAACCTCTTTCTAAGACTGGTATGTTGTTAAGTAATACTCCAGTTCCTTCGACAACACACGTAAGAGGACTGTCAGCTAGATAAACTGGGACTTTTAATTCGTGACTTAATAGTTTATCAAACCCATCTAATAATGCTCCACCACCGGTTAATACTATTCCTCTATCTATTATATCGGCTGATAATTCTGGTGGTGTATTTTCTAATACTGATTTAGCTGTATTTACAACTATATAAGCACTTTCTCTTAGAGCTTCTTCAGTTTCGGCAGATGTGATATTTATAGTATGTGGTAGTCCAGTTACTAAGTCTCTTCCTCTAACTTCCATGTTTTCTTCTCTAGACCCTGGGAATACTGTTCCGATTTTAAATTTAATTTCCTCGGCAGTAACTTCTCCTATTAATAATTTATATTTTTCTCTGATGTATTTTATTATGTCATTATCAAAGACATTACCAGCTACTTTAATAGATGCTGAATTTACTACTCCACCTAGTGATAAGATAGCTACGTCTGTTGTTCCTCCTCCGATATCGATTACCATGTTTCCACTTGCTTTAGAAATATCTAACCCAGCACCTATAGCGGCTACTTTTGGTTCTTCTTCTAGGTAAACTTTTCTAGCACCTGTCTTTTCAGCTGCTTCTCTTATAGCATTTTTTTCAACTTGAGTAATGTTTGATGGGCAGCATATTAATATTCTTGGTCTTGCGAAGAAACTTTTTCCATTTACTTTTCTAATAAAGTGATTTAACATAATTTCGGTTATTTCAAAGTCGGCAATTACGCCGTCTTTCATGGGTCTAATTGCACGAACTTGACCTGGAGTTCTACCAAGCATTTCTTTAGCTTCTGTACCTACTGCGAGTGGTCTTTTGTTCTCTTCGTCTATTACGACAACACTTGGTTCATTTAATACAATTCCTTGCCCCTTTATGTAAATAAGAACGTTTGCTGTTCCTAAATCTATTCCAATATCTTTTGAAAACATTCATATCACCTTTTTTCCTTTATATATTATAGCATGGTTATCTTTATTTTAATACATTTTTATTCAATTTTTGATACTTTTTTTTAGTGGATTCTCCGCCTTTAATATGTCTCGTTTCTTTGTGATATTTTATAATACTTTTTATATGGTTATGAACTTCTAAATCTATTAGTTTTAATCTATCTTTAAGATCTTTATGAACTGTACTTTTAGATACTTTATAATGTTTAGCTATTTCTCTTATAGTTTTGTTTGTCTCTATCATATAATGAGCTTCACTTAAAACTCTTTTTTCAATTCTGTTTTCCAAGTACAACCTCCTTCATTTAAGTATATAAATTAGGAGATTGTTTTATTAAATAAGATATTTATATTTTAAAAAAATGTTCTTTTTTGAACATTTTATTTTATATCGGTTACTTGCTTATCAAATACTGATTCAGGGTTTATGTATTTTCCATCTAAGGTAATTTCAAATAATAAATGATTTCCTAAATCTTTTTCAAAATTTGATTCACCGGCTTTACCGATAACTGTGCCTTGTGATATTTGATCGTTTTCTTTAACTGTTACTTCAGATAAACTTTGATATGTAGTTGTTATTTTATTTTCATGTTCTATTGTAACTATTTTTCCCATTAGTTTATCATCTTTAACACTTGTTACTTTTCCATCTAGTATACTTCTTACTTCAAATTGTTCATCGACACCACCAAATATGACACCGCTGTTTTGAATGTATGTAGATTCATAGTTTATGATAGAATTTTCTTGGGTTTTTTCGTCAGCTTTATAGTCATAGTATCCTTTTAATACTTTAACTTCGGCATTTGAGTATGGTCTAATTATGACTTTTGGAGTACTTACAACTCTTTTTACACCATCATCAAATAATCTAGATACATATGTGTAGTCATTATCTTCTTTTGGAGTTACACTCATTTTTCTGCTTGAATAATCGGCATAGTATAATAATCCCATAAGTATTAAAAACAATCCAAAGTATATAGCATATAACGCATTTCTTTTCGTTTTATCTTTTTCCATTTTTTCACCTCTAATATCATTTTGGTAAATAATTTAAAAAATATACTACATTTTTTGGATTTCTGTTCCTTCATAATAATGTTTTAAAATATCTTTATAATTATATCCTTCTTTGGCCATACCGTTTGCTCCATATTGACTTAGACCAACTCCGTGTCCAAATCCTTTAGTTGTTATTATTACCTGATCATTATTTTGTTTTATTTCAAAGTAATTCGATCTTATTTGTAATTTTGATGATACATCCCTTCCTTTTAGTTCTATACCATTTATTTTTAATTTTTTAGTTCTTCCAGTACTTGTTTTTTCTAATACTTCTATTTCTATTTTGTCTTTATATTCTAAATCTAATTTTTGATAGAAATCTTTTAGGTTTATGGTTACTGTATCGGTAAATACTGGAGAGGATGTATCCCACTCACTAGATACACTTCTTAAATAAGGTAACTTTGAGACAAATACTTCTTCACTGTTTTCAGTTTTCCCGACACTTGTCGAAAAAAACATAGCGTTTATTGTCTCACCATTATACGTTAGATATTCCCCTTTTGTTTCTAAAATAGCTTCTTTTACTTTATTTATATTTTCAACATATTTTGATTTCCATTTTTCTTTTAGTTCTTCATCGGTTAGGTAAACTTGATTTGATGTGGTGTTTGTAACATCATATTCGTTTCCATTCATATGGTATAAAGCATAACTTCTAGAAGCTACAGCTTGAGCTTTTAAGGCTTCTAGTTCAAATTCTGTAGGCATTTCACCAGATACTACACCTTTTACATAATCTTCAAATGGAATTTCTAGTATGTTTCCTGTTTTTTCATCTTTTACTTTTATAGTTTTATTGGTGATGAATTCAAATTTTATCTCTTCTGTTCTGACAAAAATTTGGGTAACAAAAAAAGGGATTAATATAATTAGTGCGGTAAATAGTATTAACTTTTTCATATTGTAATCCTCCTATATGATTTTTGAATTTATAAAAAAATCGTATAAAAAGTTGACTACTAGATATGATAAAGACATACTCACTAATATATATAATGCCCTAGCTTGATAATATCTATTCTTTTTAAATAGTCCAGTTATATTGATACTTTCTAAAGCCCAAATTGAAATGATCAGAAAGATTAAATATAATGTTACTTTTAACATTTGTAATTGTTTACCATTTCTATTCTTCTTTTATGTCTTTCCTCATTACTAAAATTTGTCTTTAAGAAAACATCGACTATATCTTTGGCTTTATATAATGGCATATCTCCATTTAATGCGACAATATTAGCATCATTATCTAATCTTGTATATTTTGCTTCTTTAACATTGCTTACTTTGGCACATCTAACATTTTTTACTTTATTGCATGCGATACTAATGCCAATACCACTACCACATATAGCAATTCCCTTATCTACTTTTAAATCTCTTACGGCTTCACCTAATTTAAAACCATATTCGGGATAATCGTGACTCGATTCACTATCACATCCATAGTCAATTACAGTATATCCCTTTCTATTTAAATAAATTGTAAGTTTTTGTTTTAATTTATATCCTCTGTGGTCTGAAGCTATTCCTATTTTTTTTGTATTTATTTTTAAATCTAAAATTGTCTTTTCTTGATAATCATTTTTAACTATATCTGTTAATGTAGCTTTGTTATCCATATTATCACCCTTTCTATCTTGTTTTTTGATTTTCTGTTTCTGATACATAATTAGATATTAAATGTAGTTCTATTTCAATTAGTTCTAACATTTTATCATATATTTTTTTTGTTTCTTCGTCAGCTAAATCATAGTTTTTGTATACTTCTTCTCTTTTACTAATTAATTGTTTTTTCTTAACATGCAATAAATCTTCTGCCATTTATGCCTCCTATAGTAATTATATATTATTTTTATTTTAACGACAAGTAAAAAGACTGTAATCTTATCGATTACAATCTTTATTATTTAAATTTTACAGCAGAAGAAATCTTAGTATTATCTGTAATAATTCCATCTTTACCAGCGTCTACATTGTTTCCAGGACCAAATGAACTGTTTCCTTGAGTTGCTGAAGAAAGAATTATTGATAAATCTTGAACATCATTTAGTGCTATTTTTGAATAATCTCTTTTTACAACTCCTGCAACAAATGAAGCAGTTGAAGATGCTTTAGTAATTAATAATCCTCCATTATTACCACTAGCATCTATTACTTGGGCAGCAATATATTCTTTTCCGTTAATATTTGCAATCATATTACTAACTTGGTCAGGATATTTCTGAGCCATAGCTTGTTTATATTCTTCATATGTGTTTGTATAATCTACTTGAATAATATAGCAAATAGATTCTGTGTATATAGCTAATCCTTCGTTAACAACTTCTGATTCATATCCTGTTGGAACGGTGAATGAATAACCAGCATATGACACTTTATTACCAGTACTTACTGGCGTTCCATTATCTCCATTATCTCCATTATCTGTTTGTTCTGGAACTTTAGTTTCTCCTGTAGTTCCTCCTGTCGGAGTAGTCTTTTTATCCCCATTAAATACAAAGACAAATAGTAGAACTGCAACTATAGCAACTACTGCCAAAGCAACAATTAAAATGATAGTTGTATTATTTTTTGGCTGATTGTTAAATTGATTTGGCTGTTGATACTGTGGCATTGGTTGATTTACTGGTTGTTGATATTGTGGCATTGGCTGATTAACTGGTTGCGTTCCCATTTGTGGATTTGGTTGTCCCATTGGTTGCTGACTTTGAATATTTTGACTATTCATTTGATTACTTACTGGTGTTCCACAATTTGGGCATACGGCTTCTGTCCCATTTAATTGATTTCCACATTTTTGACAAAACATTTTATATACCTCCCTTTTATTTTATACAATATTATAGTATCATACTTTTATTGTTTTTCTACTTAAATTTTATTATTTTTTCTTTTCTTTACTAATTCTTTACAAAAGTTCCATAATCATCCCATGAACCATTCCAATTTGGTTTTGATGCGGGAGTTTTATATAGAATCTTTTCGAAATTTGTACCTTTTTCTATATTCCAATTATTTATTGAATCTACATTATTTAAGTCACTAGAATTACTAAACATATAACTAAAATCTGTTCCACTCGATGTATTCCAATTTTTTATATCATTTAAAGTTTTTAAATTGGTATGATTAAACGAATATGAAAAGTCTTTTACATTAGATACATTCCAATTTTTAAGTCCTTTTATATTATTTACCTTAGTATGATCCATAAATCCTTTTAAAATAGTAATATTTGAGGTGTCCCATTTTTCTAAAGAATTTACATTTTCTATACTTGTTGTTGAAAAAATTTCTTTTAATGATGTTACTTTTGATATATTCCAATCTTTGATTCCATTGATATTTTTAAGTTTTCTAGCTCCCGTGAACATATTTTCTATTTTTTCTATATTTGAAGTATTCCAATTTTTTAGTGCGTCCAAGTCCTCTATTTGAGTATGTTCAAATGCTCCAGATAAGTCTTGAACGGACTCTGTATTCCAATTTTGAAGTCCATTTATATTTTTTAATTTTATGCATGTACCAAACATGTATGCCATACTTTTTACTTTAGATGTATCCCATTTTTGTAAGGCATCTGTGTTTTCAATTTCAGTAGAATTAAACATATTTGTAAATGAAGTTACTTTTTTTGTATTCCAATCTTTCAAAGGTTTTAAGTCTTTTATTCTAGTATAAGCGAACATTGATATCATAGATTCTATATTTGAAGTATCCCAATCTTTTAATGGGGTAATATCACTTATGTCAGTTTGTTCAAATGTCGATATTGCTGTTTTTAAATTATTAGTATCAAAATATTTTAAAATTTCAATATTAGTTATACCAGTGTTTTGAAAAAGATTATTTATAGAAGTTAAGTTTGATGTGTCAAAGCCTATTAAGGGGGTAATGTCCGTTAATGATTCACAGTCACAGAACATGTATGACACATTTTCTAATTTTTTTGTATTAAAATATGATAATGATTTGATATTTGAGAGATTTTTATCTCCAGTAAAAAAGCTCATCATGTTTTCTACATCCGATGTATCTATATATTTAAGATTATCTATATCGGTTAATGATTCTAAGTGTGAAAATGTATCATAACAGTCTTTATTAAATTTTATTTTATTTTCACTATAGAAATTTAATTCTCCATCTTTATACCAAACGTATATTGGTTTACTAGATTCTTTTGTCGAAACTATATTATTATCTATTTTATATTCATTTTCTATATTATCTTTAACACTTATTTTTTTAATATTTTTGTCGCTAAAGCTTGTTGTTATTGTCTCTCCAGGATTTGATAATTCTAATATTTTTTTATTTAATTTACTTCCTTCAAATAGTGTTGAATAGTTTTCTTTTTTTGTTTTTTCTATTTTTATTTTACTTGATAATTCAACACTAGTTTTTTTATCTATGTTTTGATATATTAATTCTAACTTATATTTTTCTTTTGATTTTTTAGGAATTTCTACTATAGCAAGAGTTGTTGTTTCATTATCATGAATAATTCCTTTTTTTATCATTTTATTATCTTTATTTAGGTAATATATTACCATTCCATTTATATTATTTTTATCGGTATCTACTATTTTTAAATCTATTTTTTTATCGTTATCTTTATTGTTTTCTATTATTATTTCTTTATTAAATGTACTATCGGAGTTTAATACTGTTTTTAATTCTTTTTCAGAATTATCCATACTAATTGTAATTGAACTATTTGATGAAATTATTAATAATGTAGAAATAATGATTATTACTATGCCTAATATGATTACAATTTTCTTTTTCATACTTACCTCCTTTAATTCATTTTTACTACTTTCGAATAATATGTGTTGTCTGATGTGTCCCATATTTTAAATACAGCATAATAGTCATATTCACTATCAAAGTCTTCTCTAATATATTTAAATTCGTTAGTTAACATTACTAATCCCGTATATATTCCGTTGCCAGCATAATTAGGAATAAAATTACCATTTTCGTCCATTATTTTATATTTTTGACTAGCATAAGTTATATAGGTATAGTCTTTTATACTTGAACCAATGTTTGAAAATAATGAAAAATCCGATTTGTTGTTTTTATTATTTCCATTTATAATTGTAGAAGTTATATATCCATTTGGATGTTTGTCGTCTATTCTGATTGTAACATTTGCGTTGACGTAATTTAAACCTCTATTTAATATTGGAAATGTTACTACATCGACATAATCATCTGTAACTTCTTTTTCAACTAGGGTAATCCAGCAATTGTCATCATCATATTCTATATCTGAAAATCTTAGTAATTTTCCTTGAACGTTTGCCTTTAACTTATTTCCTTCTAATTTTACTGATTTACCTACATATAATAATTTGTGATATCCATCTTTAGTATCCACGAATACTGAATACTGTGCTTTAGCAAATTTTTCTTTTTCTTCTGTTGTTAATTCAATTTCAAAGTCGGCAGTTTCCTTTTTTGTTTCTTTAACTATAGCCTCTTTATTATTAAATGAAGATACATAATTTGATTTGTTATTGTTTTTTAGATTAATAAAATTATTTAAATAATTTAAATAATTATTTGAAGGTGTAATTTTGTCATATGTATTCATAAAAATATTTGAGTTATATGGATGATATATTGATAACCCATGTGAGTAATTGTTATTTGAAAAGTTGTATATAACTGCACTATTAATATTTTCTTTTACTTTCTCACTATTTGTAGAAAAACTACTATAATTATCGGCAAAATCATATAGATCTATCATATCATAGCTAGGTTCACTTGCTGCATATTGGTTTAGATTTGATCTTATTCTCGATATTTCATTATAATTATTTTTTAAACTTGAATTTAAATCTTGAGATAAATTGTTTAAACTATTATTTAATTCATCTATTTTTGACAGATCAATTAAGGAATAAGTTATATCTAAGCAATAGTTTTCTGCGATGTTTTGTCCTGAATCATGATTACAAAAATTAGTGACTGTTTCTTTATATGTTTCGATTTGTTTCTTACCAATATTTATTCCATTATCAGTACTTTGAATATTATTAATATATCTTAATGCTGAATCTATGGTAGATCCTACTGTAACTTCTTCTGATGCGATTAAATAATCTGCATAATCTTTATATATGTTAGCAACTTCTAAAGTAGCATTTAGACAAGTCCTAAATGAAACTACTTCTAACTTGTTATTTTTATTAAAATAACTTTCTTCAAGAGCGGTTTTCATTTCAGGAAGTTTTAAATTGTCGTTTCCAGTTATCATGTTGCCACTTAATTCATCATATTCACTTCCGTCAACGGCACCTCCATGATTCCAAAAAACTAAATCATATTTTTGAGTTTTATAGTTTTCATATGAATAATTTAAAAAGTATGTTAAATTTTTAGCATCTCCCATGTTATCTTTTTGTCTTTGATTTACTTTTACAAATCCACTTTGTGTTAATTCATAAATAGACGTTTCAGTACTATCTATATAATCGTTTTTCCATGTTTTAGTTCCTCCAGCCATTATTAATACATTTATATTGTTGGCATGAGTTTTTTGATAATCTAAATCTTTTAAGTCTCTAGATGCTAGACCTGCAGTTGTCTCCAAGTCAGTTCCTACCATATAAATCATTATAGTTTTTCCAGCATTATTTTTATTTATGTAAAAAAATCCACCAATGATGCAAAAACAAATTATTAAGACTATAGCTCCTATTAAAATATGATTGACATTTAATCCGTTTTTCTTTTGATAAGTATTTATTTGTACTTGATTTTGATTGTTGCTTAATCCACAATATTGACAAAAGTTACTATTTGGAGAAATTTGCTTTCCACAGTTACTACAATACATTATTACACCCCATATTCTATTACTTTTAGTATATCATTAATGCCGGCAAAAATAAATAAAAAAAGTAATAGTTGTACTATTACTTAACAAATGGTAGTAAAGCCATAAATCTTGCTTTTTTAACTTCACCAGCTATATATCTTTGGTGTTTTGCACATGTACCAGTAATTCTTCTTGGTAATATTTTAGCTTTATCTAAACTTATATATCTTTTAAGATCTTGACTCTTATAGTCGATATCTTTATGTCTTCCGTTACATAATTGGCATACTTTTCTCTTTTTTCTTCTGTATTCTGCCATGGTATATTCCTCCTTTATTCTAGAAAATTATCATCAATTGATATATTATCCCCAAAGTCTGAGAAAGGATCTGAAGATACATCTACACTGTTTTGAGGCTCTTGTGGAGCTGGAGCATCTTGATAATCGTATGGAGATGAATTATTTTGATTTCTTCTAGTATCTAAGAACTGAACATTATCAGCAACAACTTCAGTTGTATATCTTCTGTTTCCATCTTGTCCATTATAAGATCCTGTTTGGATTCTTCCATCGATTGATACTTGACTTCCTTTATCTAGATATTGACAAATATTTTCAGCTTGTCTTCTCCAAGCTACGATATTTATGAAGTCAGCTTCTCTTTCCCCTTGGGCATTAGCAAATGTTCTATTTACAGCAATACTAAATCTAGTATAAGCTGTATTAGAACCTGTGTATCTAAGTTCTGGCTTAGCAGTTAGCCTTCCAACTAAACAAACTCTATTCATATGTTTACCTCACTTTTTAGTCTTCTTTTTTTGTTATTAAATGACGAACTATATCTTTGTTGATAAGAGCTAAACGATCGAATTCTTTAATTGCTTTGTCATCTTTAGCTTCTACTTCGAAGACAAAATAATATCCGCTTTTAAAATCTTTAATTTCATAAGCTAATTCTTTTTGTCCTAATGCTTGTTCTTCTGTTACTTTAGAACCATTATCTTTGATTATTTTTGAAAAGTTTTTTACCACTTTCTTAGCTTCGTCTTCAGATAATGTTGGTCTAACGATGAACATAATTTCATAATGTCTCATTTTCTGCACCTCCTTATGGTCTTTTGGCTTACATAGTAAGCAAGGAGTAAATTAAATTACTCGATATAGATTATATCAAATTATAAAATAATTGTAAAGAAAAATGCATGATTTTTCATGCATATGGCTACAACTTTTCAATTTCTTCTTTTGCTAGTCCTGTTGAGTCTACGATTATATCGATATCTATATTATTTTTTAGAAGTTTCTTGGCTATTTCAATTTTATTTTCTTCTTTTCCTTCTTCTTTGGCATTGTGTATTAAAGTGTTTGTAACTTTTCTTGCATCTTCTTCCTCACTTATCCAATCGGTAAATCTTTTATTTTCATTTAACCTCTTTATATTTTCTTTATAGTCTTCCATATGTCTTTCTCCCTTACATATTTTTTCTAACTCTTCTTCACTTGAATCTAATATTGCTACATAATCATATGTCATATCATTTTTATTATAACATGCATCATGTATTTTATCTATATTGTATTCAAATATTGTTAAATTATCTATAAAGTTTATATTATTATCATTTTCGGTTAAAGTATATATTCCAAGTAATGGATATTTTGTAGACAATCCTCTCGTAAAATTTATCTGATAATATTTAGTCATTTTATCGTATACTTCTCCCACCTTTATTCCTTCACTATATTTAGAAAATATATAACTAGCATTTCTTTCATGAAGTCCATCGTAATATCCTGAATTAATTTCTAAATTAATTATTTCACTATCCACTTCTAATAGAACATCTAATGTTTTATTTTTAACATAGATATTTGGTTTTATTATTTCAGGTTTAATAATATTTATAATTTTAACTTTTTTCCCCAAACATTTTTCTATCAACCATTTTAATAAATGCTCATTTTTCTCATCACAAAATATTGCTTTAAACATCGCATCGATGTAACCTATACCATTTTTTCAAAGATAAATCATTCCCTTCTATATATAATCATTCTATAAAAGTTCTTAATTTACTTTTTATTTTAAAAAAATCAGAAATTAATTCTGATATTTTATTTAGATAGTTCGTCACATATTAAGTTTGATAATTCTGTTGGATTATCAATTGATAGTCCTTCGATTAATCTTCCTTGAGCATATAATATCTTGGATAGTTTTTTTAGTTCTTCTTTATCCTCTTTATAAAGTTTTTTTATCTTTGATGCGATCGGATGATTTTTATTAATTTCAAGTATTATATCTGCTTTTACATTGTTATCTGTAGGCATGGCTTTCATTAATTTTTCCATTTGAATACTAATTTCACCTTCACTACTTAAACATACTGGATGATTTTTTAATGTGTTTGTGAATTTAACATCTTTTACTTCACCGATTGCCTCTTTCATTATATTAAATATTTTTTTACTATCTTTGTTTGCTTTTTCAAGTTCTTTCTTTTCATCTTCTGATGTTATATCATTAGCTACATCTGATACATTAGCAAATGGTTTTTCTTTATAGTTCATCATTGTTTGAAGAACTATTTCATCACCGTATTCTGTTAGATATAATATTTCATATCCTTTATCTTTAAGAATCTCTGTTTGAGGAAGCATGTCAGCTTTTTCTACAGTATCAGCACACGCATAGTAAATCTTTTCTTGTTTTTCATCCATTCTTTCAATATATTCACTAAATGTAGTATATTTCTTTTCATTTGAACTTTTAAATATTATTAGATCTTCTAATTTATCTTTGTCCATACCAAAGTTGTTACAAATTCCGGCTTTTAATTGTAAGCCAAAATTTTCAAAGAATTTCTCATAATTTTCTCGGTCATTTTTTAAGAAGTCATTTAATTCTCTGTTAATTTTGTTTTCGATGGATTTAGCTATTTTCTTAAGCATGTGATCTTGCTGAAGATTTTCTCTTGATATGTTTAGAGATAAATCTGGGCTATCGATAATACCTTTGACAAATCCATAATAATCTGGAAGTAAATCTTCACAGTTTTCCATTATTAGAACTCCATTTGAATATAATTCTAGTCCTTTTTTGTATTCTTTTGTATAAAAATTATAAGGAGCTTGTGATGGTATAAATAATAGAGCGGTAAAGTTTACTAATCCTTCAGCATTAAAGTGAATTATTTTAGTAGGGTTTTCATATATATTAAATTTATCTTGGAAGAAAGTATTATATTCTTCATCTTTTATTTTTGATTTTTCTCTTTTCCAAATTGGAGTTAATGAATTTAATACATCTTCTTCTATTACTTCTTCATATTCATCTGAATCTTCTTTTTTATGATTATGAACACAGTTCATTTTTATTTTGTATGTTATGTAATCTGAATATTTTTTTATTAAATGTTTTAATGTATATTCTTCTAAATATTCTGAATAGTTTTCTTCTTCGGTATCTTCTTTTAAAGATAATATTACGTCTGTACCATAACTTTCTTTTTCACTTTTTTCAATGGTATAACCATCGATACCTTTTGAATTCCATGTGTATGCTTCATCTGAACCGTATTTTTTTGAAATTACAGTTACTTCTTTACTGACCATGAAAGCTGAGTAGAAACCTACTCCAAATTGACCAATAATATCGATGTTTTCTTTTTTTTCATTTTCTTTTTTGAATAATGAAGATCCACTTTGAGCGATTGTTCCTAAGTTATTTTCTAACTCTTCTTTATTCATTCCTATACCATTATCTCTTATTGTTAAAGTTCTATTTTCTTTATCTGGCAAAAGTTCGATACTAGGGTTATCCATTTTAATACTAGTATCTGTCAATGACATATAGTTTAATTTATCTAAGGCATCTGAGGCATTAGATACTATTTCTCTTAAAAATATTTCTTTGTTTGTGTATATGGAATTTATCATTAGTTCCATAAGTTTTTTAGATTCTGTCTTAAATTGTTTTTTCATTTTTATCACCGTAATTTGTTATATCACTTTCTTTAGCAATTGTCAAGGGTGAGTGCTAAAAAAGATACTATCTTTTGATAGTACCCTTAATCATTACTTTTTCATATATCTCTTCGGCTAATTTATCATAGTCTTGAAGAGTTGAATCATTATTTATTATTCTGTCGTATTTTATTTTTCTATATCTAGATTTTTTTCTATCCTCTTTATCCCATTCGTGAATAGTTTTGGCATCTACTATCATATTATCTCTTTCTTGTCTTCTTTTTATTCTTAAACTATCTGGTGATTGTGTTTTTATTAGATAGTCGTAATCTAAATATAGTGCTTCTAAGATAACCCCTTCTATTATGGCTAGGTCATATTCATTTCTATATAATTTTAATAATTTCGATTGAACTAAAGATGTTATAAATATATTTCTAGCTAAATAATATAACCCTTTTATATTTCTATTTTCTATATTATTAATGGGGTTTCTTTTAAGATTTATTAGATTTCCATCACCATGGTATGATTCTACTATACCATCTTTTGAGGAAATTTTTTTCTTTACATCATCTAAGATATAGTCTAGTGGAATTACTTCTGATTTCTTACTTTTTTCAGAAATTAATCTTGCTAATGTGCTTTTACCTGTTGTACTATTTCCACCAATTCCAATTATTTTCATTATACGTTAAATCTAAAATGACATATATCCCCATCTTGCATTATATAGTCTTTTCCTTCTAATCTTAGTTTTCCAGATTCTTTAACTTTTAATTCGCTGCCTTGCTCTTTTAAATCATTAAAACTCATTATTTCTGCTTTAATAAAACCTTTTTGAAAATCTGTATGAATTATTCCTGCACATTCTGGGGCTGTCATACCTTGTCTATATGTCCAAGCTTTTACTTCGTCTTGTCCAGCAGTTAAAAATGTAGATAGGCCTAGTAATTTGTATGAACTTTTAATCAATTTATCTAATCCACTTTCATTAATTCCCAAATCTTCTAGGAATTCTTTTTTTTCTTCGTCGGTTAGTTCTGCGAGTTCTTCTTCTATTTTAGCTGATATTTTTACAACTTCAGCTTTTTCTTTTTTCGCATATTCTTTTAATGTTTTAACATAATCATTATCTTCATTAATATTTTCTTCTGATACATTGGCTACATAAATAATAGGTTTTAAAGTTAATAAGTTAAATGGTTTTAATATTTTCTTTTCTTCATCAGATAGATTTAAATTTCTAGGTGGAATATTTTTTTCTAAATTTTCTTTAACTTTTTCAAGTAATTCTAACTCTTTAATTGCCTCTTTGTCGTTTGCTAGTCTTGCCTTTTTTCCCATTCTAGATATTCTATTTTCTATTACTTCTAAATCTGCAAGTTCTAGTTCAACGTCGATTATTTCAACGTCTCTTATTGGATCTATGTTACCAGATACATGAGTAATATTTCCGTTTTCAAAGCATCTTACTACTTCACATATGGCGTCAACTTCTCTGATATGTGATAGAAATTTATTTCCTAGTCCTTCTCCTTTAGATGCTCCTGCGACTAAACCAGCTATATCTGTAAATTCAAAAGTGGCAGGAATTGTTTTTTTTGGCTTATACATATTTTCTAAGAAATCTACTCTTTCATCAGGAACAGTTACTATTCCGACATTTGGTTCTATTGTCGCAAACGGATAGTTTGCGGCTAATATATTTTGTTTTGTTATTGCGTTAAATAAAGTCGACTTTCCAACGTTTGGTAAACCGACTATTCCAGCAGTTAAACTCATTTTCATCACCGGTAATAATTGTATCAAAATGTTGGTTATTTGTAAATAATATTACTAATTAACTAAAAAAGAAGCTATATTAGCTTCTATAATGTCGTTGTAGTGTTTGGACCTAATGGAAGACCCATTATAAACCAACCTATTACAATTACTAACCATATTACCATGAATATCAAAGTAGTTGATTTAAGCAAATTAAGGGTTCCAAATACTGTTATTTTATTACTTTCTTTATTATTGTATTTTTCTAAGAATGCTAGCATGATGATATAGTATACGAAGAATGGTGTGATACCTTTTCCAACACTGTCTGCTGCTTTAAATATGAACTGAGTAAAATCTGGAGTGATGTTTGCTTTCATAAATAATGGAATTAATATTGGAGATGATAGTTGCCATTTGGTTATCGCATCTGGGATTAATATAGACATGAGGATTACCATAATAAATAAAGTAATTATTAATGGTAGTCCAGTAAATTCTAAACTACTCATAAATGAAATTATCCATGAAGCAACTACTGTCCCAAGTCCTGTCCAATTTAATATACTTATCATGAGTGATGAGAAGAATAGTAGAATAAATATATATCCTAAGTTATCAAATTCTTTCGATAATCCTACACTAAAATCATTGGTGTTTTTTAGGTTTTTAGATATTAATCCATATATTCCAGAACATATCATCATAATTATTAAGAATACAAATCCAAAGGCATCTTGGAATGGAGCTTTATCTCCTAATAGCTGAGCGACATAGTCAACTTTTGTATTATCGAGTAATATTCCTGAGAAAGGTAGTCCTGGAATTATAGAATAAACTGCTAAAAACATGAGGATTATAAAGGCAACTATTGACCAAACTAATCCTTTTCTAGATCTTATTAACTCGTCTTCTTCTCTAATCGATTCTTTTACTTTTGGTTTTAATATTGTCTCTATTACAATTGTTCCAAGAATGGATAGGATAAATGTTGTAGCTAACATGGCATAATAGTTCGACCAGGCATTAAATATATAATCTTTGTCAACATCAACAGCTACAGCCGCTTTGGTTAGAAGTCCTAGTTGATAATCATCATAGTTAAATACTAGTCCTGCTCCATATCCCATACTAACTCCAAGGAATGATGTTAAAATACCTAACATGGAATTTCTTCCTAAATATTGATATATAACTGCGGACATTGGTATTACTAATATGAATCCATATTCTCCTAAAAATGAAGATATTATTCCAATGAATAGTGTTAAAAATGTTACTATTCCTGGTTTTAATCTTTTCATAGGTGTGAATATAGCTTTAAAAAGACCGCTGGCTTTTCCTATTGAAACTGCCATTAGAGATATTATTAATAATACTAATGGTTTAAAGTTTTTAAATGTTTCTATCGGTGAAGAGAAGAAAAATTTTAATCCTTCTTTGGAAAATATGTTTTTAACTCCGACAACCGATGTTTCAAGTGAACCATTGGTTATTTTAGTTACTTCACCTTGTATATCTAAGATTGAAAATATTGAACTAATTATCATTATTATGAAAGTCAATATGACAATTGTAATAACTGGTCCTAGTAATATTGATTTTTTCTTTCTCATATTAGACCTCCTATAATTTTATTATTTTTTTAATTTTTTTATTAAATTCTATTCTTGGAAGCATTATGCTTCTTCCACATCCTTGGCATTTTATTTTAATATCAGCACCAAGTCTAGTTATTTCCCATTCGTTTGTTCCACATGGATGATCTTTTTTCATTACGACTATACTTCCTAATTTGTAATCATTCTTCACTTTACCACCTCTATTTTAGGGTATGGAATTTGTAAATTTTGTTTTTTAAATTCTCTTACTATTATTTCTAAAGCTTTTCTTTTAAATGGTATATCACAGTTTGGTCTTGTTTCGGCAGATATTTTAAAATTAATTGAATTATTGCTTAGTTCATCGATTCCTAAAAATATTATATCGCCTTCTAGGTATTCTTTATCTTGCAATAATATATCACATATGTTTTTTATAGCCTCTTTTACTTTATCTATATCATCTTCATATGAAGCTGGTATTTCTATAATGCTTTTAGATGATCTTATACTATAATTAATTACTTCTGTGATATTTCGATTTGCGATTATTTTTACCTCACCAGTATAAGCTCTTAACTTGGTGGTTTTTAATCCAAGTGATATTACATCACCTCTAAAATCACCAATTTTAACGTTATCTCCAACTTTAAACTGATCTTCAGTTAATATTGCAGTTCCACCGATAATGTCTTTTAATAAGTCTTGTATGGCTAAACCGACGATTATTCCTATTACGCCTAGTGATGTTAATAAGGCTTTCGTATCTACACCCCAAACGTCTAATATCATTAACACATCGGCAATATATAACATATATTTAACTATATTTGTGGCAACTGTAATAGTTGTTAAAGCTTTTTTATTTGAGTTTTTTCTTGCTTTTTTTAATAAGGTATTTAACATAATATGTTTGAATATCATGTAAAATATTATTGATCCTAATATTATAGATATGCTTGTTATTACTTGCTTATTTATTATATTATCCATATTTCACCTTCTTATTAAGGTTTATTCTTTTATATTTATTATTTCTAATATTCTATTTAAATCAGCTGATGAGGTAAATGTAATTTCTATTTTTTTATCTTTAACTTTTACTTTTGTATCCAATTTTTCTCTAAGCAAATCTTGAACATATTCATATTCGTTAAATCTCTTTTTCTTAGGTCTTGGTTTTTTCTTTTCTGTTGTTTTTTCTTCTGCTACCCTCACTGACATTTTTTCATTTACTATTTCATTGGCCATTTTAATAATTTCATCTTTGTCTTCCATTTTAGATAATGTTCTGGCATGTCCCATTGTTAGTTTTTTATCTAATACCATATCTTGTACTTCATTTGGAAGTCTTAGTAAGCCTAACATATTAGTAATGTGAGATCTACTTTTACTAACTTTTTTAGCTAATTGTTCTTGAGTTAAATTTAATTTTTCAATTAAACTTTTATATGCTTTTGCTTCTTCTAAAGCTGTTAAATTTTCTCGTTGTAAATTTTCAAGTAAGGCTATTTCAGCCATTTTTTCATCACTTAGTTGTCTTATAATTGCTGGTATAGTTTTCTTTTTAGCTATTTTACTAGCTTTTAATCTTCTTTCTCCAGCTATGACATCATATCCCTTAATACTTTTTTTAACTATTATTGGTTCAATGACGCCGTTTTCTTTAATAGATTCAGCTAGTTCGTTTAGGGCATCTTTATCAAATACAGTTCTTGGTTGATACGGGTTTGGTCTTAATTCTTCTAGTTTTAATTCAACTATTTCTTCACTTTTAGCTTCTTTATACATGTTTTTCTCAAAATCACTTACATTTTCAACATTTAAATTATCTAAATCAAATAATTGTTCTAGGCCTTTACCTAGTGCTCTCCTATTTTCCATCTCTACTGATCACCTCTTTCGCTAAATTTATATATGCATCAGCTCCTCTACTTTTTGGATCATAAGCGATTATTGGTTTACCATGTGAGGGAGCTTCTGAAAGTCTTACTAATCTAGGGATTATAGTATCATATACTCTTTCTTTAAAGTAACTTTTTATATCTTGTACTACCTCCAATCCTAGGTTTGTTCTGTTATCTAACATTGTAAGTAGAACTCCTTCGATATCTAGACTTGGGTTAAGAGTTTTTTGAGCGAGCATAATCGAATTTAATAACTGCATTATTCCTTCTAGAGCGAAGAATTCACATTGAACTGGGATAATTACTGAATTTGCGGCACATAAAGCATTAGTTGTTAAAATTCCAAGTGATGGTGGACAATCAATAATTATATAATCAAACATATCTTCACCTATTGCTAGCTGGTTTTTTAATTGTCTACTTTTGGAAAATTCTGGATCTAATCTACTTTGCTCCATAAGTTCAATATCAGCTCCAGCTAGAGAAATTGTTGCAGGAATTATAAATAGATTTTTGAATTTTGTCTTTTTTATTACATCTTTTAATTCTGCTTTTCCTATTAATAATTCATATACACTCTTTTTTATTTCACCTTTGTCTATTCCTAATCCTGTTGTACTATTACCTTGAGGATCTAGATCAATTAGTAATACTCTTTTTCCTAAATAACCTAATGAGGCCGCTAAATTGATACTTGAAGTTGTTTTACCAACTCCACCTTTTTGATTAACTAGTGCGATTATCTTTCCCATTTTTATCACCATTTTCATTTTTCTAGCTATATTCATTTTATCACATTAATAGACATAAATCTACTTTAAAATAAGTTTTAATATTAAAAAGAAAGTAATTAAACTTTCTCAGACTGTTGACAAATATGGTCAATGGTCTTTTCATTTGAGACAAAAAATAGTATAATGAAAGTGCGAGATAAATGACTCCTATTTTAACCGATAAAGTCATTGCCAAATCTCGCTTTTTTTATTGGGAAATGATATA